>JANOQB010000405.1:0-7252 GCA_031422215.1 Cytophagales bacterium
GGAGGGCGCTACTTGTTCAACATCACCAATCCGGCCAATAAAATCACCATGACAAGTATCATCAACCTTTCCAAGGTGGTGTACTCTTCCGTGGAATATCATACCCTCAAGGAGTTGTTCAATCGGATCATAGACACCCATCAATCGCAGATCGTATTCAAAAAGAAATGAGATTATTGTTAGAATGTTGTTCCACCATTTCATGAAGTAGAAATATATGGCGGCCTGGCGAGGCGCCACCAGGCTATCCGTTCCAAGTCCGGCCTTCGCGCAAGTCCAAACACACTTCGGGCTTTGCACTTCTATCCTTTGCCGGGATTTCATAGAAATTATGCGTTGTACCAATGTTGAAACCTACTACTTGGTCTTTTGATATTTACTGTCCACCGATTTTTTTAGCTCATAGTCTGGTTCGATCATAACAAACCCTAAGTAATGGTTACCTTGCATGCTAAATCGCTTGATTATGAGATCGATCTTGCTCATCCTATTCGTTTTTACCGTTGGCCCGGTGTTTTCCCAAATTTCACCAAACGCATTGGATGACAAGACCATGAGCCTGCAAGAGCGCTACCAGGAAATGAAATCGGGGTCGCAAACTTTTAAGGATTATAAAGTGATCAAAGAGACGTTGCTGGACCAAGAGTGGGACATAACCTTGGATTCCGTGAGGGCGTATGGGCAGCAGTTGGCAGAAACGAAAAAGCAAATAGAGAACTTAAAGGGTGAATTGGTATCGACAAGAAATTCAATGGAAGTGCAACAGGCATCCATAAAAGAAGTTGTTTACGACAGTACACACATCTCTGTGCTGGGCATCCCGTTTTCCAAAAGTGTTTTCATTCTATTGGCGGCAGCCATAGTGGCTGCTTTGTCGCTTGCGGTAAGTGTTTGCTATGCCAGAACCAAAATGCTCAACCGCTTGGTTAAAGAAAAGGCAGTGATTGCAGATTCCATTTCGCGCGAGTTTGAAGATTTCAAAAAGAAGGCGATGGATAAACAGACGAAACTATCGCGCGAACTTCAGAATGAGCGCAACAAATGGCAGGATTATCGCAAAGTGTAACGGACTTAGATTTTGCAAGCATGCCGGCTCACCAACTTCCAATGCTTTTTTGATTTGATATATACTTCTGTATAAAGCAGGTTTAAACTGAACTCCGATTTATCGGGCATCAACCCTTTAAAATTTCCTTTGCCCACCACCACAGCACTGTTTTTAAACAGCGTTACAGAAGATTCCTGAACAGCCACTGCCGTGTAGTTGAGCCTTCCTGATTTCAAATCGTCAATTACTTCTTTCTTGGTTTGCATCCAGCCGTTAGAGTGGATGAATTTTATGGTTGCGTCCATTACCCAATTCAACGAATCGTAATTTTTGGAAATCAACCATCCAAACTTTTGCTTATGGAGCTGGTTCACTTTTTCTGCTTCTGTTTGACAGTAGGCATTTGCGCACACTATCAATAGCATGATCATCAGTAAGTTTTTCATTGCCTCATTGCATTAATGGCCACTACAGATTGTCAATTGTTCCCCTATCCTGTAGAGGTGAGTATAAACGTGATTTAAAAAGAATGACGGAACTTAAAATCAAGCACAAAGTTTCAATAGATCGTCACCCCTCTCTTTGGGAGAGGGGCCTGGGGTGAGGTCATTTATACACCCTCACATAATCCACTTCCATGCGCTGTGGCCAGATGGAATCATCTATACCTTCTTTGCCTCCCCAGTTTCCGCCCACGGCAACATTCATGATCAGGTGAAAACGTTGATCGAACGGCCATCCCTTAAAGTCTTCGTTCGGACTGCGCGTTATAGTATAATAGAGATTGTCGTCCACAAAGAAATCCATTTTATCTTCCGTCCAGTCGATGGCATAAACATGAAATGCATCCATGCAATCTTCCACGGTTATCTTCCCTTCCTTTTGCGTGCCGTTTAAATGGTTGTATGATTCTGTGTGGATAGTGCCATGCACCACGCCCGGATCGTAGCCCACGTGTTCCATGATATCAATCTCGCCACTGGCAGGCCATCCGCCATATTTCCAATCGGTAGATAGCATCCAGATGGCGGGCCACGTGCCTTTGCCTTTGGGTAGTTTTGCTTTTATTTCGATGCGACCATAGATCCAATCGCCTTTGAATTTGCTAACGATGCGGGTGGAGGTGTAAGCCTTCCCGCCAAGGGAATCTTTGTGTGCCTCGATTACAAGGTTACCGTTTTCAACGCGCACGTTTTTTGGATCGTTGGTATAAAACTCAGCTTCGTTGTTGCCCCAGCCACAGTTGCCAGGGCAGCCATCGCCCAGGTCGTAGTTCCACTTGCTCGAGTCGGGGGTTCCGGTTTTGTCAAATTCGTCCGACCATGTGGGTTTTCTTTCTGTGCAACTTGTTATGATCGCCAGTGCTATCAAAGAGAGAAGTAGTATGTTCTTCATAGATGCTGTTTTATTTTGGATAAAATTAGAACAAATCCTGTAACCATTTTATGTACCTTCAGTTTCCCTGTATGATTAAACTTTGAATTTGGAAGCGCTTTCCGACAACAACTTGATGATGAAGGTCAAAGAAGGTGACCTGGACAAGATGAGCTTGCTTTTTGAACGCTATAAACGACCGTTGCATGGGTTCTTTTACGGACTCACCAAACGGCAGGAACTTAGTGAAGACCTTGTGCAGAATACTTTCCTCCGCATTTTGAAATACCGCCACCTCTTCCAAGGGGAGGGCGACTTCAGAGCGTGGATGTTTCACATTGCGCGTAATGTGAACAATGATCACCATCGGAAAAAGAAAATCAAAGCCACGGAAGAACTTGAAAATTGGCAGGATCGCATCGGCCATCATGAAAATCAAGCATCCGACATGCAACAACACGAAGAACATCAGCTTCTCTCTATGGCCATGGAGCGATTGCCGGTGGATAAAAGGGAAGTGTTGTTGTTAAGCAAGTTTCAGGAGAAGAAGTACAGAGAGATCGGTGAAGTGCTGGGCTGCACCGAGGGTACCGTAAAAGTGAAAGTGTTTCGCGCCATGCAGGAGTTGAAAGTGATTTATAAACAATTGGAGAAAATAAACTGATCCAGCATCAAACAGCATCACCAATATGGAAAAGAAACAGATTGACGAATTGATTGCCAAGTATAACGAAGGCGTGGCAGATCCGGCCGAAATTAAATTGATGGAACAATTGATTGAAGCGGGTAAAATGGATCTCATGCAATTGCGTGAACTGGCAGGATTGGATGAGCAAATCCGAAAGATGGAATCGCCAGTTCCTTCCATCCAACTGGATGATCAATTTTATGCAGCACTTGCCAAAGAGAAGAAGGCACTTAAATCAAAAACTTCTTTTTCGATGCCAGACTGGAATTTTCTTTTTCCGCGTTTGGCGTTGGCCACGGTTCTTATTTTGATCGGATTCTCAGCCGGATATTTTGTTCAATCACCTTCTAAAAAAAATGAAGTAAGCCGACTTACGGAGGAAGTGAGCGAACTGAAAGAGATGGTGATGCTTACTTTGTTGGAGAAGGAATCGGCCACACAACGGCTGAAGGCAGTTAGCCTCACTTCGGAGATGGAGGGGGCGAGTGAAAAGGTGACCAATGCATTGTTTGCTGCACTCAATAAAGATGAGAATGTAAACGTGCGCTTGGCTGCGCTCGATGCGCTCAAGGCCTATTCAAAAGACGGTGCCGTGCGCACAAAATTGATTGAGTCCATTGTCGTTCAAGATTCGCCATTGGTGCAGATGGCACTGGCCGAGTTGATGGTTTCCATTCAAGAGAAAAAATCGGTGGGCGCACTGAGGCAACTGCTGCAAAGCGAGAAAACTGCCAAGGAAGTGAAAAGCAAAATTTCAGAAAGTATTGAAGTGTTGATCTAAAATTCTGTTTCGGCTCCTGTGCCATTATTAATACAATTTAAAAAATGCGAAACATAATTTAGGTCAAACGTTCAATCGAGCGTCACCCTCTCCTCTGGAGAGGGCCGGGGTGAGGTGTACACAAATTTTATTGGAGAGAGAATCAACATAAAATTGCACAATCTGCTCCTCCAGAGGAGAAGGGTTGGGGATTAGACAAAAAACGAAAAAATATGAAAAAGATAATTTTATTGATTACCACATTAGTTCAGAGTTCCGTGTTTTCTCAATCGTTCACAGAGAAAATCACCAGGGAATTGTCCTTCGAAAAAAAAGGCGTTGATAATGCACTGATGATCGCCAACATCAACGGAAGCATAACAATAACCGGCTACGAAGGCGACAACGTATTGGTGGAAGTAACACGCACCATTAAAGCCAAAACTCAGGAGCGGCTTGAGAAAGGGAAAACACAAATTAAGCTGGGCATCCTTGATCGTGCAGATACAATAATACTTTACACCGAAGGCATTTGTAGCCGCTTTGGAAGAACCTCCAAAAAGAATGGCGACTGGGCTCACCACAATGGTTGGGGCTATCAGTGGAGCGATCAGAAAGATGATTGCAATGAACTATGCGACTACTCGTTCGATTATGTGATCAAAGTTCCGAGGGTGCTTAACCTGCTGGTGAGCACGGTCAACAACGGAAATGTGGAGATTGAAAATCTTGGCGGCAGCATTGTGGCCAACAATGTCAATGGCAGCATTAAACTTTCCGGTATTTCGCGCGAAGCCGTGGCTAGCACCATCAACGGAAATGTGGACATCAACTACTCAAAAAATCCGGAGAAGGCTTGTCGCTTCTATACCTTAAATGGCGACATCAACGCGTGGTTTCAAAAAGGTCTGGCCGCCACAATGAGTTTTGAAAGTTTTAATGGCGAATTATTTACCAACGTGCCACGGCTTGAATCATTGCCGGTGGCAATCGAGAAAAAAGAAACGAGAAAAGGAATAAAGTTTAAAGTAAACGGCAACCGTTTTAAGGTTGGCGATGGAGGAGTCTTCCTCGACTTTGAAACCTTTAATGGAGATGTATATGTAAAAGAAAAAATCTAAATAAAAAGAAAATGAAAAAGCAACTATTGATAGCATTGGTACTATGTTTCACCACAATGGCCTACTCACAAAGTTCGGGAGATTTCCCTGTGCCGCTGAGTGATCCCACCAAACGTGGCAAGCTAAAGGCCCGCCTTAATTATGGTTCTATTACCGTGCGGGGAACCGCCCGCAAAGATGTGCTCGTAAAATATTCTTCGGTCAATGAAGATCATGGCCACGAAGAGAAGGCAGCGAAGGAAGGGCTCAAACGCATAAGCGGTGGCACCATGGACCTGGAAGTTTCTGAGAATGCCAATTATGTAAAAGTGGAATCCGGATCGTGGAGCAATAAGATGAACCTCGAAATCGAAGTGCCTTCAGGATTTGATGTGAAAGTAAGTTCCTACAATGACGGGGATATTTTGATCGCTAACATGGATGGAGAAGTGGAGATCACCACCTACAACGGAGAAATTGCAGCCGAGAACATTTCGGGCTCTGTGATTGCCACAACTTATAATGGTGAGATTAAAATCACTTTTGATAAAGTAAAAGAGGGTGTGCCCATGTCGTACTCTACTTACAATGGCGACATTGATATTACGTTTCCAGCTGCTTTGAAGGCGACATTCAAAATGAAAACCGAACAGGGCGAAATCCTCAGTGGTTTTGATATGAAGATGATCGAGACCGGGCCGGTGCAAAAGAAGGACACCAAATCGGGCACTTACAAAGTTGTGATTGATGAGTGGGTGAAAGGCGAAGTAAATGGTGGCGGCCCCGAAATCTCTATGAGGAATTATAATGGGGATGTGATCATCAGGAAGAAATAGAAACTACAAGTGATTTGATTGAGCCACAGATTCAGAGATTGGAATTTATAATTGCCACGACCTTTAGGTCGTGGAATCTGTGGCAAAAGTTAATGAAACCCTTTCAATATTTTCATCAGCACTTTTTCCTCGTGTGTAAATTGTTTGCGGCTGCCGGCCTTCTCCACCGCGTTCAGTTCCTTTAGATATTTCTCAAGACTGTCTTCTTCATATAATTGAATAAGGCCGGGATGAACATAATATTTGCGGCACACCGTGCGGGTGTTGCCAAGTTTTGCACTTACCTGATCGAGTGCCGTAAGTATGTTTTGCTTTGTGGCGGCTTTGGTCATGGCGCGGCCAATGGAATTGAATGCGAGCAGAATATTCAACGACCCCGCCCACAGCCGAAAGTCTTTCGCGCTAAAATCCGAACCCGATGCTTCCTTTATATATTGGTTCACACTTCCCGAATCAATGCTCTTGCGCGTGCCATCGGGCTGATAATATTGAAAGAGTTCCTCTCCGGGAATGTCCCTGCATTCCTTCACGATCCGCGCCAACCTTTTATTTTGCAAAGAGATGTTGTGCTGCACTCCCTTCTTGCCTTTGAACGCAAAGTTCATCTCACCACTTTCAATTTTTATGTGCTTGTCTTTTAAGGTGGTGAGGCCGTAGGTGCCGTTCATTTTTTCGTAGCCATAATTGCCCACGCGTATGTAGGTGCGCTCCATAAGCAAGATTACTGTGGCCAGCACTTTTCGTTCCGATAGGTGCGGTAGGGATAAATCTTTTTCCAATTGTTTACGCAGCCGGGGAAGTGCGTTGCCAAATGCATATAGCCGATGGAACTTGGTTTCGCTTCTTACTTTGTTCCAAAGGGTGTGATAGCGATATTGTTTTCTGTCTCTGTCGTCAATGCCCGTGGCCTGCACATGGCCGTTGGCGTTGGGGCAAATCCAAACATTTGTCCAGGCCGGTGGAATGGCAAGTTTTTTTATCCGATCATAGATTTTTTTATCCGCAACAATTTTATTCCTGTGGAAATAGGTAAATGTTTTGCCCGATGCTTTTCGCGAAATTCCGGGCACATTGTCTTTTACATAAATCAGATCCACCGCGGCAGCCGTCTTGGAAAAATCTTTGTCCAAGGAAAGAAATTCTTTGTGCGATAGGCCAATGTCAGCGTCTTTCTTTTTCATCTGCTAGTATTTATTTAATGACCACTTGATGGGATCAACGGGTTGATGGATACGCCTGTATAAAAATAATATTTTTTGAGAGTAATGGCAATGGGCAAGCAGGAAAACCCCTCACTCAAAAAGCAAGTGGTTGTAGCAAACATCAGTTGAAAATCTGAAATGGGTACCGAAAAGGAAACTCAAAGAATGTCCTGCGAAAGATTTAGTGAATGAGTTATGAAATCTTCACAATACCGCCATTCGATTACTTAACTCAGCGATTATT
>JANOQB010000406.1:0-2035 GCA_031422215.1 Cytophagales bacterium
CTCATTCCATTAAATGGCATCTGCATCACACGACCCTTGTCAATGAGGGAATACACTTGCTGCGATCGCTCGTCCTGATATTGATTTATCATCAACCGCGATTTGCGCGCTGTGGCTTTCCAGTTCACCGTGCGAAAATCATCACCGGCTACATATTCTTTTATCAATTCAAATTCCTGGTTCTGCCCAATGCGCCTGATTTTTTTTATGCCCGTGTCTGTGAGCCTATGACTGATGGCCATCAATTCGTACTTGCGCATCTGAATGTAAGATGGATATACGGGCACAAGTTTATCGTCCGAAAACCGAAACCGCCTTGAGAAAAGACTGAGCGGTGAACTGACCATGGCGTTCACTGCACCAAAGGAATATTCGCCCCGCTTCACTGGGCGCAAATGATATTTTATGATCTTGCTTTCGCCTGTGTTGAGCGCAAGGTTAAACTCAAGGTCCCTTCGCTGAAACTGATGTGGTATTTCGTCAAGCACGCGCAAGGTGGTTTTGAAAGTATAAAAGTTCTCCAAGTAAATGGAGATTTCGTTTTCATCGCCATTCGAAAGTTTATCGGCCAGCACCCGCTTGCCGGCCAGCCCGCGATTTACGCGAAAGAGAAGTATAAGATCAGTAAGCAGCGCGGCAACAAGAACAAAGAACAAAATTTTTGGAAAGAAGTAGCCTCCGCCCAATACAAACGTGATGATAAAAAGGGCCACGATGGAAATGGCCACTGCAAACACACGGTTATTGAAATATAGGTTGCGGACAACTTTCATCAACGGGGCACTTCTACCTTGTCCACAATTTGCTTCACCACTTCGTCTGCCGATGTTCCTTCCATTTCTTTTTCGGGGCTCAGGATGATGCGATGGCGCAGCACGGGCATGGCCACAAACTTAATGTCTTCGGGGTTTACAAAGTCGCGGCCGTTGATCATCGCATAGGCTTTGGCACTATTTAATATGGCCAGCGAAGCACGGGGCGATGCACCCAAAAACAACATCGCATTGTTGCGCGTTTCCTGAATGATCTGCGCAATGTATTTTACCAAGTTTGGTTCTATGTGCATGTGTTGTGCAAACTGCCTCGCATGAAGAATTTGTTGCGCGGTAAGCACGGGGCTTACTTCGGCAACCGCCTGAACTCCTTTGCGGCTATGATGCCTGTTGATGATCTCGATTTCTTCATCCAGCGAAGGATAGGTAGCCATCACTTTAAAAAGAAATCGGTCTAATTGCGCTTCGGGCAAGCGGTATGTGCCCTCGTGCTCAATGGGGTTTTGCGTGGCCAGCACGATGTACGGTGTTTTCATTTTGTGCGTGTGGCCGTCAATAGTCACCTGGCGCTCTTCCATCACTTCAAAAAGTGCAGCCTGCGTTTTTGCTGGGGCTCGGTTTATTTCATCAATGAGTATGATGTTTGAAAAAATGGGGCCGGGCCGAAAATCAAACTCGGATGTTTTGAGGTTGAACACCGAAGTGCCCAGCACATCCGAAGGCATAAGGTCGGGTGTGAATTGTAGCCTTGAAAAATCAACAGAGATTATTTTGGCGATCAGTTTTGCGGTAAGTGTTTTCGCCACACCGGGCACACCTTCTATCAGCACGTGGCCATCGGCCAATATGGCGGTGATCAGCAACTCCACCAGAGTCTCCTGGCCCACAATCACTTTACCAATCTCATCTTTTATTTTTTTTACTTGATCATTCAGTGCGGTGAGGTCCACCCGGCTTTGAAAAATAGGTTCTTCCATAGTGTGTAGTTTTTCTTTTTATTGTATTCTGTTTTATCAACTGATGTTACGCATAAACCGAACTTCGTGTATTGGTGCTTTGTGGATCAATTTTCGGGCACCTCACTTTGCCACGAACACTAAGGCACAAAGAAAGCACGAAGTGCGTAGCATCAGTTTTTAAAATCTGAAAGCGTGAGGTAATTATTTTCTCGATAGCTTTCTGTAATGAAAAGCAAATCGACAGTTCGTAGAAGGTGGTTTCCCCTGTTGCACATACTGGCGGGGCCTAATGGCGCAGGGAAA
>JANOQB010000407.1:0-7227 GCA_031422215.1 Cytophagales bacterium
ATTCGATCGATCGTTGACATCGTATGGGCTGCTGGGAAAATGTGGATTGGTTGTTATGAAACAATTCTTTTTCAAGGTAACCAGATTTTGCAGGGTATTGCCTTACAATAAAAACAAAAACATTACATGTGTCTTGTAATGTTTTTGTTACTATGAAGTAATAGCACTAATAACTTCTAAACTATTTGGCCGCAAAGCGTTTTGCCACCTCGTTCCAGTTTATCACGTTCCAAAATGCTGCACAATAATCTGGCCTGCGGTTCTGATAGTTCAAATAGTAGGCATGTTCCCACACATCCAATCCTAAAATGGGGGCTCCTTTCACTTCGGCAATATCCATAATGGGATTGTCCTGGTTAGGAGTGGAAGTAATCGCCAGTTTGCCGGCACTGTCTTTTATCAGCCATGCCCAGCCCGAACCGAAGCGACTTGTTGCAGCGGCATTGAACTTGGTTTTGAATTCATCGAAGGTGCCAAACGCTGCATTGATTGCATCGGCCACCGCTCCTGTTGGTGCTCCACCTGCGCTGGGGGCCATTATTGTCCAGAACAAACTGTGGTTATAGTGGCCTCCGCCATTGTTGCGAACAACCATTGCATATTTTGAAATGTTTTTACAAATCTCTTCTATGCTAAGCGATTCTTCAGGTTTGCCTGCCACTGCAGTGTTCAAGTTGGTTACGTATGCATTGTGATGTTTGCCATGATGTATTTCCATGGTGCGTGCATCGATATGAGGTTCCAATGCATTAAATGCATAAGGAAGTGCCGGTAAGGTGAATGCCATAATTTTAGTTTGTTTAATGTAATTCAAATATAGTAACTAACTGGGCCTACTAAAAGTTTAAATTTTTTTTTCGGGAAACTTCGAGCCTCCAGTAGCAAGCATCCAGCTACACTTTTCTTGCTTTATACCCTTCTTTGGCAAGTATGGCCACCACTTTATCTCGCACATCGCCCTGAATTAAGATTTCGCCATCCTTACAAGTGCCGCCCGCACCACATTTTGATTTGAGCAACTTGGTAAGCGATTCAAGATCGGTTGAAGACCCAATAAATCCAACTACCAAAGTTACCTGCTTGCCGGCCCGCCCGCTCGTGTCGAGCATGGCGCGGAGGTTTTGTTTTGCAGGAGTGAGTGTGCCAACTTCATCGTGGGGTTGGTGTGTGTAGTTAAACTCTGTGTTTGTTGAATACACAACTCCTTGACGGGATTTCCAATCGTTCTTTTTACTCATACAGTTTCTTCTTATTGCTTAGTGTTCATACAGTCTATGGTCGAATTGGAAAAACCCTTCTTGACATTTCTTTCGTTGACACAACACAGTTACTCAGCACCCTGTATCAAAAGAAATGTATGCGCAAGAACAACAGCGACAGAATGACCAGAAAAAAATTAACTACTCCTAAATTAAAACGGAACTCGACTCCTTTCCAATAGAATGAGCCCAGCAAAGATGTGATGAGCATGACGATGGGGCAAAAGATAAAGTTTCCATAAATAGACAAGGGCACCCTTGCCGCGAAACGTGTTTTTTCGTTTTCTACTTTGATGGGAACTCCAAACATAGAAGAGCGGTAAATAAAAATCTTCGCTCCCTGCCTGAATTCCTGAATGTCTTTTTTGCCAAGGCCAATCACTTCTCCATCTTTTAGGTTCAGCTCCAACGAGCGCCCTCCCCGTATTTCCTTGCGGTAGGATGTATATAATACCTGCCGTTCGGTCTTTTCCATAGGCAACGAATAGTCTGCAATAAGCGAGGCCGCAAAAACCAGGGCGATGCGGGAAGCCATAAGGGCATACTTCAAATATTCCCTCATCACTTCAATTAACTCTTGCCGTTTTGAAGTGTGCGAAAAGGATTCTGGCGGTCGTGGCCTGTATTGCGGATCGCGATGTTCCCTCGGTTCGGTTGGGGCTGCCGGAGAAACGCCTCTCAGCGCGTGGTCGTACGATGATTTCTTTTGGCGGTCGCCTAATATTTCATACGCTTCATTTATTTCCTTAAAAATTGTTTCCGCTTCCGCAGATGGGTTTTTGTCGGGATGAAACTGCAGGGCCAACTTTCTGTACGCCCTTTTGATTTCATGGTCGCGAGCGTAGATGTTAAGGCCCAATATGAAATAGTAGTTCTTCAAAGCCAGTAAATAAAGGACAAAAAAATTAAAAAATAAAGCCCTCCGGAAATCCGGAAGGCTTAAAAAAATTGGGGACACATTATTTAGTGTTTAACCACCATAGTAAGTACCGGGCGCTTGGCATGGCCCACCACATCTTCGGCAATACTACCGGCCAGCACGTGGGCAAAACCGGTGCGGCCATGTGTGGCCATGGCAATCAAATCCGCGTCAATGCTCTCGGCAAAATAGATGATGCCTTCTTCCTCGCTTACATCGTTGAAGATATTGAGTGTGTAATTCTTAAAGCCAAGTTTTTTGGCGAATTTTTCCATGTAATCTTTCACCACAAAATCGCGCTGAAAATCCCCGGGCGTGTTGATCCTCACCAAATGCACGGTTGAGTTGTACAATTGTTGTGTGCGCTTCACAATCCTGGAAAAAACCTCCTCGTCTTTGTGCATGGCCGTGGCATACACAATGTTTTTGAAATCTATTTTTGCAGGCTTCTTGTGCACGCTCAGCACCGGGCATTTGGCGTGCCGCACTACCCGCTCGGTATTGGTGCCAATCACCATCTCCTCAAACTTGGAATGGCCACGGGTGCCCATTACAACCAAATCCATTTTTTTATCTGTAATAATTGTGCGCATACCATGAAAGGCATTGCCCAAGCGCAGTTCGCCATTTACCTTAACGGCAGCAAACCGTGGATCCAACACCATTTTTTCTAGTTGGGCTTTTGCTTTCTCCAATAATTTAAGGGTAAACAAACGGTCGCTCCAATCTTCATTGGTTTGCCATTCGCCTGTTACACGATACGACTCTGGCGTGGCTTCTTCAACCACATGAAGCAACGTGATTTCAGCCCCGGCTTTTTTTGCAATCTCGGTGGCTACTTCCATCGCTGTAACGGAAGTTTTGGAAAAATCGGTAGGAACTAATATTTTTCTCATGGCTCAAAATTTTAATTGTAAAATGGTTTATTTAAAAGTACATAATTCAATTCAAATTCAAAATCAAGGGCAAGCCACTTCCGTGGGAACATTTTTCCCAACCAAATTTAAGCGGGCCTCCGAAGATTTATTAACCAACGGCCTCAATACCAACCAGGTGCCAATCAAAATAAACACCACCGATGTGACGATACGGTAATTCATTTTTATTTTTCTAAAACCGGTGCCCAATAACCACGTGAAGCCGATCATAACGGGCCACGTGCCTGCCCCAAATACCAACATGAACAGGAACCCCTCGGTTGATGACGACATAATTAAACAATAGGTAATAGCCATGTAGCTGAGCCCACAAGGCAACAAGCCGTTGAGCATACCCATGATAAGCACCGAGGCGTTGTTCTTTTTTTTCAACCAAAAAGCAAAGTGGCCCTTTAACCAATTGGTAAAACTAGTAATGGCAGTTGTAACAATTGGAATGTGCACACCACCGATGGCACCTATGCCCATCAGCAGGAAAACAGAACCAATGATAAGCGAAACAATTCCCTGATACGGGGCAACCATGGACAAACTGCCGAACCCGGCTGCCAACGCACCCATAATTCCATACGTGAATATCCGCCCTGTGTTATAAATTATTTTATTGAGAAGAAATGGCTTGTGATTAGTAACCGCCATTGCCAAAGGACTGCACATGCCTGCGCAATGCAAGCTGCCTGCAAAACCCATGATCAATGCTGTCCACCACATAGTTATACTTGTTTATCTTTTCATAAAGCCCTGAAAGGGCGACATCAGTACAACGCAGGGGTGCAGCCCTGCGTTGTTTATGCCGCTCACCTGCTTAGCCCTGAAAGGGTGGAATAATTTACGCTCTTACTATGCCGCCCTTTCAGGGCTTTTCCTATTTCATTTATTTAAGAGACAGGGCTTCTCCCTGTCTTATTATATGTAGCCCTTTCAGGGCTGAATACCTTCTCTCGCAATGTCACATTGAGAAAGCGGAAATAATTATAATATCATCAACTTTTCAAAATAATATTCTTTGCCCTCCATGGTCCAGGTAAGGCTAACGCGATAAAGCCCCTTCTGCCAAGTGGTGAGAGGAAACAACTGACTTCCGCCATTCAAAACACTTACTTTAAAATGGTGGTCGAGCCGGTCATCGGATGGGCGCATCACATGCAACTCCCCCTTTTCCATAGTGGATGGGAATGGGAACAGCACTTTCACAGAATTGTTTTCAAAAGTAAGTTGTGGCTTCTCTGCCAATTGATTGGCATTTTCCTGTTGGATGATTTTGACCTGATGATTTAATTCTTGCTGATAATAATCTTTAGACACCAGGTTAACATCTTCGCGCACACAAATCACCACTAAGCTACCGATGAACAAACCGAAAAGAACAAATGCTGATATCACCCATTTCATAAAGTTAGATTTAAGATTTGTGATTCTAACTAAAGCATACCCAATTTTTTTCCCTTAACAATAGGCCCGATAAATTTAGCTTTTGCCGTTTCTACCTTTTTTCCTTTCTGATAAATTCCCAACTCAATCTCCATCTTCATGGAAGTAATGTCTTTTTCTGGAAGTTTTACCATAATCATACCCTTTAGTATTCCCTCCCGTGGCACCCTGATAACGGGGTCCCCAATTTTCATGAACGTTGCCCGGAGCGGTTCCTCTATCTTTACGTCCAAGAAAATATCCTCAAACGTCTTGTTCACAAATTCAATGCTGTATAGATTGGTTATCTGACCATCGTCTGTTTTGGTGTATAAGGTGCCGGGCACTTTTAGGATGGTGGTCTCTATGTCGGCACGGGTAAAAATAAAATAGCTGGATAAGCTTACCAATGCGAGGAGCAACACTGAATACCCGGCAATACGGGCCGTGAACAACTTCAGCGCTCCCTCTTTTATGGAGTTGTAGGATGAGTAGCGGATCAGGCCTGGTGGTTTGTGGATTTTGATCATTACCTCATCGCACGCATCGATGCAGGCGGTGCAATTCACGCACTCTAATTGGGTGCCATGTCGGATATCGATGCCCGTTGGGCACACATGCACACACAACTTGCAGTCAATGCAATCGCCTTGTTTTTCGGTAATGCTTGCCTGATGTTTCTTTAGTTTTCCACGCGGCTCGCCACGGAGCCAATCGTAAGCCACCACAATGGAGTCTTTCACCAACAATACACTTTGCAACCGTCCATAGGGGCACACCGCTATGCAAGCCTGCTCCCTAAAAAAAGCAAACACACCATAAAAAATTCCCGTAAACAAGGTGAGCCCGATGAAGCCCGCTATGTGTTCGCTGGGCGATTGTGTTACAATAACTTTCACCTCATCAACGCCAATCAGATAGGCCATTGTTATGTGGGCAATCAATATCGAGAGAAGGATGAAGATAATCTGTTTGCTTACCTTCCTTCGCACTTTCTTTGCTGTCCACGGGCCATTGTTTATCCTGCGCTGCTCGTTGGCATCGCCTTCAATCCAGTATTCGATTTTGCGGAACACCATTTCCATAAACAGGGTTTGTGGGCAGGCCCACCCGCACCAAATGCGGCCAAAGGCAACCGTGAACAAAATCACAAAAACAAAAAATGTAATTAGCGTAAGGGCCAGCAGAAAAAAATCCTGAGGCCAAAACACTTGGCCAAAGAAAATAAACTTCCGCTCAAAAAAATTGAAGAGCATGTAAGGTCTTCCATTCAAACTTATAAAGGGACCTGCAAAAAATATAGTCAGCAAAGTAACCGTAACAACAATTCGCCAATTATGCAATCGGCCGGACGGCTTTTTGGGTGTGATCCATACGCGCTTGCCCTGCTCATCCACCGTGGCAAGCGTGTCTCTAAACTCTTCCTCGAACTCATAAAAATTTGTCTGCCCTGCTTCTTTCATTTGTTTTGCCCCGGTTATACTCCCTCTTGAGATGATAATTGCATCCTCAAGATATCAGTCCCTGTCTTGCAGTCACAACTTAGCCTGCACCTTTACCGTGTCCGTTTTCACTTCCTCCGTAGGCTTATAAATTTCTCCTTGTGGTTTTTTAGGGTTTTCTGGATTGGTCCCTTTTAATGTTAGGATATAGCTGGAAACGTTCTGCATTTTTTCAGGACTTACAAAACCCTCCCAGGCAATCATGTTAGTATTTTGAACTCCATGGCGAACTACTTTGAAGATATCTTTTATGCTTCCGCCATGTATCCAATACTCATCTGTTAAATTCGGACCAATGTCGCCTCCTCCATCTTTGCGATGGCACGAAGCACAGTTATTCAAAAAAGTCTGCTTGCCATCGGCAATGGCCAGCGCATCGGTAACCACCGTTACGTTGGTTTCGTCAATGGCAGCTACCGGGTTTGATGCTTTAAGTTTTCTGGCCTGCTCTTGTGCTACAGCAACTTCATTTTCATATTCCTGAATGGTTGAAGGCAGCGTGTCGGTAACGTGATAGAAAATCATATAGACAACTGAAAACACAATGGAAAGATAAAAGAGCCATTTCCACCAGGGCGGCAAATGATTGTCAAGTTCGCGGATGCCATCGTAGTTATGATCGAGCATGATGTCAGCTTCTTTCTCTAAGGGAACAAAATCGTTGGACTTTATCCACACGGTTGACCACCACGAAGGTTCCTCGGTATATACAATTCCTAACTGCTTGGCTTTTTGTTGAGCCGCTTGCCGGGTCATTATTTTTATTACCTGCAGCATATACACCGCTACCAGCAGAACCAGCATGGCCACTACAAACACAAAACCGATGGCTACATAAAAGGTAAGCAATGGATCGTTCCAGATAGAAGCAGTTGGTGCATTGGTAGCGGCCTGGCCATAGCTGATTGTATGGAGGCCTATCAGTGCGAAGAAAAACGAAATCAATTTTTTCATTGGGCTTCTGGGTTAGGTTCCGTTGAGTTTTGTGATCCGTCATGAAAAGGTTTGTGGCTCATCTCATTGATAAATTTTTTATCAACCGTAAATACCCACCACAGCAGCACAATGAAAAACACAAAGAAGATGACAAACGAAATGATGGGCCAGATGGCGATGTGGTCGATGTCTTGAAGGATATTTTTGTACATGATTTTATTTGTTTACAGTGGCCGCTTTTTCTGCTTTAATATCCACACCCA
>JANOQB010000408.1:0-6739 GCA_031422215.1 Cytophagales bacterium
AAAGGATGGTATGGATTAAAGAAAGGACTGCGCGGTCGGTTCGGCATGTACATTCCACCGCTGATGGAAAAATTGGGCCTTGCCGAATTGACACATGAGGCCAAGGGAAATAAAATGCGGGCGAAGTAAAAGTGCACCAAATAACTATGGGATTAGATTGAAACCTTGAAAATGCTCAAATACCAACTGTTTGTTTTTTGTGGATGAACCAGGCCCAAGCAATAAGTACAAACTGTATGGGCAACCGAATGAGAGCTATCTGGTGACTTCCAACAGCAGGATTTGCTTTGAATACATCAATCACATGCAGCGGTAAAAAAGCAATCATTAAAATTAAAATGCCCAAGGTTGACCATGATCTGGTCTTGGGTATTAACGCGCCAACTCCTAATGCGACCTCAACAACTCCGGAAAATAAACAATGGCCAGTCCAGGTAATTCAATCGGAATAAAAGGCAAATACATATCCGGCTTCAGGAAATGATTTACTCCACCATAAATCATGAATATGGCAAATATAATGGTGAGAATAAGTTTTGTCAGTTTCATGGTTTTGGTTCGGGTTACTCCGCATAGAATTTTGCAACACTTTCAATTTTATATCCTCGCCTGATACGTATATAATTGAAAATAGCGGCCTTTCTTTTCTATCAGTTCTTCGTGCTTGCCGCGCTCTTGTATCTCTCCGTTTTCGATTACCAAAATCTGATCGGCCTGGCGTATGGTGCTTAGCCTGTGCGCAATCACAAATGTGGTGCGGCCTTTCAACAGTGATTTCAAACTTTCCTGTATCAGCGATTCGCTTTCCGTGTCCAAGCTGGAGGTGGCTTCATCCAAAATCAATATGCGCGGGTTGGCAAGGATGGCGCGCGCAATGGTTACACGTTGCCGTTGGCCTCCCGATAATTTTATTCCACGTTCGCCAATCACGGTTTCGAGGCCCTTTTCAAATTTACCAATGAACTCGCTCACATAAGCGCCTTCCATGGCCGCCTGCAATTCCGCTTCGGTAGCACTGGGTTTGGCGAACAAAATATTTTCGCGGATGCTGCCATCAAAAAGAAAATCGTCTTGCAACACCACACCAAGCTGGCTGCGATAGCTCTCCAACGAAACTTTGGAAAGATCGTGGCCATCGATGGTGATGGCACCCGATTGTTGAACTAGGAAAGATGCAGCCAATCCGGCAATGGTTGATTTGCCCGAACCGGATGTGCCCACCAGCGCGGTCACCGATCCCGCAGGAGCGGAAAAGGAAACATTCTTCAACACCTCTTTGCCTTCATCATACGCAAACGAAACATCTTTGAATTCAATATCACCTTTGATCTTTCCTATTTTAATCGTGCGTACGGTCTCATCATCTTCCACAGGTGTGTTCATGATTTCTTCGGTGCGGTCGAGCCCGGCAAATGCTTCCGTCAACTGACTGCCTATGTTGCTCATCTGCACGATGGGGGCAATCAAAAATCCGAGGAACAAAATAAACTGTACGAGTTCTCCCATCGTCAGGGTTTTTTCCGCAATCATGTAGCCGCCAATGCCCATGATGCCAACCGAAGCAAGGCCCAGCAGGAAACTTCCCGAGCTGGTAACCAAACTGGTGGTGGTCAAACTGCTTTTTACATTGAGGAAAAGTTTTTCCACACCTTGCTCAAACACTTTTATTTCTTGCTTCTCGGCATTGAAACCTTTGATCACGCGCACACCATTGAGAGTCTGGGTAAGCCTTCCGGTAACTTCGGCATTGATGGCTCCGCGTTCGCGAAAGATCGGGCGTATTTTTCCAAATGCTTTGAGGGCTATTACACCAAAGATGGCCACTGGCACCAGCACAAACAGGGTCATCTTCCAACTGATGCTCAACAGAAAAAACAAACAGATAACCGCAGTGAGCACACCGCCCACAAGCTGCACCAGCCCGGTGCCTACCAAATTGCGCACGCCTTCTACGTCCGTCATCACGCGGCTCACCAACTTGCCCGATTGCTGATTATCAAAAAACCGCGTGGGCAGGCGCAGCAAATGTTTCTGCACGTTGGCGCGGAGCACCGAGATAAGATGCTGGGCTTCCACGCTTAATAATTTGGTGAGCAAAAATGAAGTAACGGAAGAAATCAAAATTGAAGCCGAAATTCCAATCAGGATCATGTTCAACTTCGATAGGTCGCCTTTGCCAATCACATCGTCCAACATATACTTGGTGGACCAGGGCAATATCAAACTGGCAAGCCTGCTCACCACGATCAATATAAAACCCACTAAAATAATTTTGCGCCTTGGCCAGATGATCGTTTTAAAAACCTGGGAGATTGTTACTTTCTTTTTGCTCATGGTAGATATGTGATTGTTCTTGATTTTAGTAGAGTAGCCCGATAGACGAATAACTTACGGTTTTATTTTTTTTATTCAGGGTGCGAAGATAGTATTTTGCCTATTGTCTTTTGGTTGTGTGATATTTGTTACCAAGTTAGGCAGGGCACAACACATATTTTTGCGGGAAAATTATACATGGAGGTGATCGGTTATCTGGCTTCAATCGTGATGGGGCTTACGTTAGGATTGGTGGGCGGAGGGGGCTCCATATTAACGGTGCCCATCCTCGTTTACCTGTTTGATGTGGATCCGGTATTGTCCACGGCCTATTCACTTTTTGTGGTGGGCCTCACCAGTATGGTGGGATCGCTCAGCCATTTTAAGAACGGCCATGTTCACGTAAAGACAGCGGTGATTTTTGGGTTGCCTTCCATTGTGGCTGTGTATTCGGTGCGCAAATTTGTGATGCCCATCATTCCCGATCCGGTGTTTACCGTAGGCAGCGCAGATGTTTCTAAATCGCTGGCCTTGCTGGTATTGTTTGCTGTGCTCATGTTGGTGGCCTCCATCACCATGATCCGCAAGCCACGGCAACAAAAAGAAGAGCCTAATGAAATCAGCTATAACTATCCGCTAATTTTTATCGAAGGTATTGTGGTGGGCGGCATCACTGGCTTGGTGGGCGCTGGTGGTGGCTTTCTTATCATACCTGCGCTGGTGTTGTTGGCCGGCTTGCCCATGAAGCAAGCGGTAGGCACTTCGCTGTTGATCATTGCTTTTAAATCGCTCATTGGTTTTACGGGCGATCTGGGCGGCAACCTGGTCATCGACTATAAGTTCATGTTCATCTTCTCGGCCTTCGCCATCGCGGGCATACTGAGCGGAAGCTATCTCTCCAAGTTTGTATCCAACGAAAAATTAAAGCCCGCTTTTGGTTGGTTTGTGCTGGCGATGGGGTTGTATATTCTTGTCAAAGAATTATTGTTCTAGATTGTTTGGAAAGACACGGTGTTGCTGATGCCCAACGAAAAAGTAAGTTTGATAATGACCTTTCCATTGAGCAACAAAGGAATGTTTGTTTTTCATTGCCATAATATCGAGCACGAAGACGATGGCATGATGCTCAACTTCGAGATTGTTTGACGATGCCATTGAACCAGTTGAACTTAAAAGCCGATAAATTTTGTTCTTAAAAAAGTGAAACAAGGCCTTCAAGAAAACTGGAAACAATTCACCTTGTTGGTGATCATCAACGCCTTTGTGGGAGGCATGGTAGGATTGGAGCGCTCCATACTTCCTGAACTGGCCAAAGAAAAATTCGAAATCGATGGTCACTATGCCATCCTTTCCTTCATCATTGCCTTTGGTTTGGTTAAGGCTATTTCCAATTACATAGCCGGAAAATTTGCCACATCACTCAGCCGCAAAAAATTGTTGGTGGCAGGCTGGGCGTTTGGTTTGCCCGTTCCTTTTCTCCTGATTTTTGCTACCTCATGGGACATGGTGATTGTAGCCAATGTTTTTCTGGGCATCAATCAGGGGCTTGCCTGGTCCACTACGGTGCTTATGAAAATTGATTTGGTAGGGGAGAAGGATCGTGGATTTGCTATGGGCCTCAACGAATTTGCCGGTTATCTCGCAGTTTCCGTAATGGCTTTTGCGAGCGGTTGGGTAGCCACTGAATATGGTTTGCACCCCTATCCATTTTACATAGGCATTTTTCTCGCCATTGGAGGATTTTTACTTTCGTGGATTTTAGTTGAGGACACCACCAAAATTGCCCACACCGAAAAAGATCAAGCGCACACCATGCCTTTGCGAAAAATATTTTCCGATACCACCTGGCGGCACCCCAATCTGGGTGCCATCACACAGGCAGGTTTTGTCAATAATTTGAATGACGCCCTAGCCTGGGGCGTGATCCCGATCTGGATGAACCAGCAAGGGTTTTCAATTTATGAAATCAGTTTGGTGGCGGCAGTTTATCCAGCCTTCTGGGGCGTTGGGCAATTGTTTGCTGGCAAGCTGGCCGATAAATTTTGTAAGAAGGATGTTCTCACCTACGGCATGTTGTTGCAGGCATTGACCTTGTTTTTGTTTCCACTCATTGTTGACCTTACCGCATTGTTGGTGTTGGCCGCATTTTTGGGCATCGGCACGGCACTTGTCTATCCCACTTTTTTGGCTGGCATTGCAGAGAACACCACGGTAAAAGACCGCGCTGAAAGCATTGGTATTTTTCGTTTCTGGCGCGACTCAGGCTATGTGGCCGGTGGGCTGATTGCAGCAGTGGCCGCCACTTGGTTTGGGCTTACTTTCTCCATCGAACTGGTGGCATTCATTACTTTTCTTTCTGCCATAGTGCTGGCCGCGCGCATGTATTGCCCTACAGGAGTTAAATCTAAGCTGTATTTTAAAATTTAATTCCTCTGTGACGTTCATCACCGAAGGGTAGGATTGCGTGGTATATTTTTGTGATTACTGTGTACTACGTAGGTCAGGCATCATAAAATAGTTAAACACCATTGGGTTCTATTTTAAAAATGTATCCTAAGTAGTGACCGAAGTAGTAAGTTTACATTTCAAAAAACACACATATGATAGAATTGATTCGTCAACCCTGGCCCTGGTATGTTGCCGGTATTGTTATAGGCCTCACCGTGCCAGCTTTGCTGTTGCTTGGCAATAAGCACTTGGGCATTTCTTCTTCACTGCGCCATTTGTGCGCGGCCTGTTTGCCCGCCAACATTTCTTTTTTTAAGTACGATTGGAAAAAAGAAATCTGGAATTTATTTTTTGTGGGTGGTGTGCTGCTGGGCGGTGTAGTGGCCACACAATTTCTCAGTAACCCCGAAGGAATTATTATTTCTGAAAAGACAGTGAGTGATCTCCAGGCGTTGAATGTAACGGTGGACGGCAACCTCATGCCGGCTTCTATTTTCAGTTTCGAAAATCTGTTCACACTTCAAGGGTTAATGTTTTTTGTGGTGGGCGGCTTTCTGGTAGGCTTCGGCACACGCTATGCGGGCGGCTGCACCAGTGGCCATACCATCATGGGCATATCCAATTTGCAGTGGCCTTCGGTGGTGGCAAGCATGGCTTTTATGGCGGGCGGGTTTGCTATGGTACACTTTCTCTTTCCCTGGCTATTGAGCCTTTAAAAAACACACTATGCAAAAGACTAGCGATGAATTTATAGATGTATCACCGGTGGCTCACCCTATTGAGTGTGAAGCGCCCAACGATCAAGTGTCAAAAGAAACACTGATTACATCCAACATAAAATACCTGATCACCGGTATCGTGTTTGGTATTGTTTTCGTAAAAGCAGAGATCATTTCGTGGTACCGCATTCAGGAAATGTTCCGCCTACATTCCTTTCACATGTATGGAGTAATAGGCACGGCAGTAGTGGTGGGCATCATCTCTGTGTGGGCGATAAAAAAATTTAATATCAAGACGCTTCAAGGCGAGAAGGTGATATTCCATGACAAGCAATTTCACTGGGGCACTGTGATTGGCGGTTTCATTTTCGGATTGGGCTGGGCCATCACAGGTGCATGCCCGGGCCCGCTGTTCGCACAAATTGGAAGCGGATTTTTGGTTGTTATCGTTACACTCTTTAGTGCAATAGCAGGCACGTGGGTGTATGGATTGCTGCAAAAGAAACTCCCGCATTAAGATTTATGATTTATTATTTATGATTGCTAACAAATTCTAGATATTCTGAACTGGACTTACGCAAAATATTTGAAAGACGTGTCAGCCTGAGGCTCTCGAAGGCTATTTCGATTTGTCTGGTAGTTTTCGTCCCGATAATTATCGGGATCAAACTGACATCCAATTTTGGACTTGCATAAGACCAGTTCTGAATTCAAAATTCTGAATTCTTTTAATGGAAACCCCTCGCGACCAGCCTTTGATAAGAATCGTTCAACTCGCCATGAAGATCGTGTCGTTAGTGTTGGTTTTGTTTGCGGGGTTGTGCGCGGCAATTATTATCGGGCCAGATAAATTTGTTTCAACCAAATCAACAATGGTGAACACAACCATGCCCGTGAAGAAAGAAATGTGGCAAGCCCCCGATACCGTCACCATTCCAAAAAGCGAAGAAGGAAAATTAATTCAATATGGCAGGGATTTGATATCGAACACCGCACGCTATCTGGGTCCTCAAGGATCGGTGATGTCGATTACCAACGGCATGAATTGTCAAAACTGTCATATCGATGCAGGCACAAAAATATTTGGAAACAATTATAGCGCGGTGGCTTCCACCTATCCCAAGTTCAGGGTTAGGTCGGGCACGGAGGAAACGATTGAGAAGCGCGTGAACGATTGTATTGAACGGAGCCTGAACGGAAAGCCGCTTGCCAACGACAGCCACCAGATGACAGCCATTGTTGCCTACATTAAATGGGTG
>JANOQB010000409.1:0-2421 GCA_031422215.1 Cytophagales bacterium
CTTCGGGCTAGTGCAATTTGTCATGCACCCGACTGCTGGGTTCTTATCCTCACGAAACACTTTTTTCGCATCATATTATGCATGGTTCGTGAGGACACGAACCAAGGCTCGAGGATACTATTCAATCCAATCCAAACCCACCTCGTGGTTTGTGTCCTCACGAAACGCTTTTTTGCCAATTCATTGTTCTTGGTTTGCTTAAGACCCAACCCACCTCCGCCTATTTCAATCGTTTGAACCGTTTCTTTTTGACCATTTCCTTGATTAATTTGCTTTCTTAAAGTACTCCCCGGCCAGGGATAGAAACGGAAAGCCCCACGCGCCTCGCGTGGGCTTTTAGTGAATAGCCCAGTGCCTCGCGCCTCGCGAGGCAGGCCGCAAAGTTTTTTATTATTGATTTTAAGCAACACCAAATATTTTAACCTACACGGATATGGATCAAACTATTGAAAAGACCAGCTACAAAACAACTCATCGGGAATTGAAAAATTGGGTGGAAGAAATGCGCGCGCTGTGCAAGCCCGACAGCGTACAGTGGTGCGATGGGTCGAAAGAAGAATATGATTCTCTCTGCGAAAAATTGGTGAGCAAGGGCACGTTCATCCGACTGAACTCTGCAAAACGCCCGAACAGTTTTGCGTGTTTCTCCGACCCCAGTGATGTAGCACGCGTGGAAGACCGTACCTATATATGCAGCAAGCGGAAAGAAGATGCTGGCCCCACCAACAATTGGGTGGACCCCAAGCAGATGAAACAAACATTGAACCCATTGCTTAGCGGCTGCATGAAAGGCCGCACGATGTATGTGATACCGTTTAGCATGGGCCCGATTGGCTCAGACCTTTCTCAGATTGGAATAGAAATTACCGACTCGGAATATGTAGTGGTGAACATGCACTTGATGACGCGCGTGGGCAAACGCATCATCGACCTACTTGGCAGCGATGGTGGATTTGTAAAATGCTTGCACACAGTAGGTGCGCCATTGACTGCCTGCCAGCATGATGCGAAATGGCCCACCAATCAAACTGTAAAATACATTGTGCATTATCCCGAAGAGCGGTCGATTGTTTCGTATGGATCGGGCTATGGCGGCAACGCACTTCTTGGAAAAAAATGTTTTGCTTTGCGCGTGGCATCGGTGATGGCCAACGATGAAAACTGGTTGGCCGAACACATGCTCTTGGTAGGTGTGCAAAGCCCGGATGGAAAAAAGGATTATGTGGCGGCTGCTTTCCCGAGTGCTTGCGGCAAAACGAACTTTGCCATGTTGGTTCCTCCCAAAGATTTCAATGGATGGAAAGTGACCACCGTAGGCGATGACATTGCGTGGATAAAACCCGGCAAGGATGGAAAATTGTATGCCATCAATCCCGAGGCTGGATATTTTGGTGTGGCCCCCGGCACGAATGAAAAAACAAATCCAAATGCGATGGCCACTATTGCGAAGAATACAATTTTTACCAACGTGGCGATCACGGAAGAGGGCGATGTGTGGTGGGAGGGCATGACCAAAGAGCCTCCTAAAAATTTGACAGACTGGCGCGGACAAAAATGGGATCCGGCTTCGGGCAAACCTGCGGCACATCCCAACAGCCGCTTCACGGTGCCGGCAAACCAAAACCCGGCCATTGACCCCGACTGGGAAAACCCGAACGGTGTGCAAGTGAGCGCTTTCATTTTTGGTGGAAGAAGGAGCACCACCATTCCGCTGGTGTATCAATCTTCTAACTGGGCGTATGGAGTTTATCTTGCTTCCACCATGGGATCGGAAACAACAGCGGCAGCCTTTGGTGAAGTGGGAAAAGTAAGGCGCGATCCATTTGCCATGTTGCCGTTTTGCGGATATCACATGGGCGATTACTTCAATCACTGGCTACAGTTTGGCCGCAACCTGCCGGCACCTCCGCGCATATTTGGAGTGAACTGGTTCCGGAAGGACAATGCGGGAAAATTTATTTGGCCTGGCTTTGGCGACAACATGCGCATATTAAAATGGATCGTGTTGAAGATACGCGGTGAAAGCAATGCGGTTGAAAGCCCCATCGGGTGGATGCCAACCTACGATGATATAGACTGGACGGGGCTGGATTTTACTCCGGCACAATTTGACAGCATCATGGATATTGACAGGGAAGAATGGAAAATGGAACTGCTGCAACATGCCGAACTTTTTGAAAAGATGTACGACAAACTTCCGAAGGAATTTATTTTTATGCGTGAGTTGCTGCTATCGAGCCTGTGGCGCTCACCTGCCAAATGGAGCTTGGAGCCTGAGTGGAATGATGGGCATGAGTGAGGTTGTGTTGGGAGATAAATTGGGCTGGATGCTGGATGCTTGGTACTGGATGCTTGATACTGGATGCTTGATACTTGGTTAAAGCAACCTTGCACATTTGAGTTACTTATTAGGCACCAACG
>JANOQB010000410.1:0-17319 GCA_031422215.1 Cytophagales bacterium
GCTGCCGTTGAACATGAGGTGTTCGAACAAATGCGCAAAGCCACTCTTGCCGGGCTTTTCATTTTTCGAACCCACGTGATACCAAAGGTTCACGCATACGATGGGTGCTTTGTGATCTTCATGCACAATTAATGTCAACCCGTTGTCAAGCACATATTTCTGATAGGGGATGTCGATGTTGCTAAGGTTTACCAAATTACTTTGGCCAACGGCTGCTTGGAGCAAGAAAACGCAAAACGACATTGACAATATAATTTTTCTCATACGTAAATGGTTTAGTGTGTACTAACGCCCCATGAATATAAATGTTCTGATTGGATTTACCTCACTTAGAAACGGACAAGAACAAGTTGGGGTTTGAAAAAGGGGAAAGAAAAATCTTTATTACCCATTCCAAGAATCGAATTTGGTAGTCACCATTTTGCATTATCTTCGTAGAAAATAACTTGGACCATGAATACACTGGTAATCAATAAGAAAAAGTATGTTGTTATTCCTCAGGGGGATTATATCCGATTAATGAAGCAAGCAGCCATAAGTGCACCGAGTGCCAGAAAACTCACGCTTGCCGAGGGAAAAAAAATGGCCTACGAGCTGATTGATAAATGGCACAAAGAAAAATAGCCATCCTCGACAAAGCGGTTGAGGAAGTAGCGAATTTAGCCTTCTTTATTGAGGTAAAAGGATTACCTGTTAAAGCCAAAAAATTTGTTGATTCTGCCTTTCTGTTTTTTGAAAAGCTGGGAAACTCCCCAATATCTTACAAGCCGTGTTCCTATTCTTTCTGGAAAGCCCTCGGCTACCGTTGCGCTCCGTTCAGAAAGAAATTTGTTGTTGCTTATCTCGATCTTGATGATGAAGTCGTCATTTGCGATTTCGCACTGCAAAAAATGCTGGTTGATTAACCGTGGGTTTACGTTAAACACGAGACACATTCATTCACTTCCCCAACATCGGAAACAGCCGCTTGATATCATCGGCATTTGGCTGTGTGCCATACTCGCATATTTCAAAGACCTCTGCATTTTTTACTTTGGCGGCACGCTCTTTTCCGTACCACTTCTCCAGCGACTTCAATATTTCGGGAGTGATCGGATCGGCTTGGCGTTTGGCCAACCAGGGAAGCCACTCGGCTTTGGAGGTAGGAACTTCATCCGCATAGCCAGCGATCCACGGCAGCCACTCAAAGTATTGCGATTCGTGCGCAGCAAGGGCAAACACTTTTTTTTCAAACACACTCGTAATGTCAATAGCTACATCGGGGCGAAATGGATTGGGCCGTTGAAAATTATCCTGGAAATAGAAAAACACGGGATTCTTTTTTAGCGGGGGCGTGTCGGGCGCCACGTTGGGCACCGCCACCATGTAGGCGGCATCTTGCACGAGCACTCCTGTATAGCGATGATCAGGGTGATAGTCGTTGGGGCGTGGGGCAATTACCACATCGGCATTCCACTCGCGTATTTTTCTAATGATCTGAAGACGCACATCAAGCGTTGGCGTAAGTTCTCCATCATGGTTGTCGAGCACATCGTAGGCAACACCAAAACGTTTGCCTGCCTCTTTGGCTTCGGCCATTCTGCGCTTGGCCAATGCGCCACCTCCCTGGGTTTGATGACCCGCATCGCCATTGGTGACGGACACAAATTTTACGGCATAGCCCATCGAGGCAAACAAAATAGCGGTGCCTCCTCCGCCTCCATCACAATCATCGGGATGTGCACCGATCATGATTATTCGGATTGGATCGGCCTTGGTTTGTGCAAATGCAAATGAAACAACGTATATTAAGGTCAGCAGTGTGAGGGTGATTTTTTTCATGGATGTGATTTTATTTATACTTATGAAAATATGGATTTTTTAATTCAAAGTCTAACCTTAATTATACGACCATGATTTCAATACGGATTTTTCTTCTGTTATCGATTATGTTCCCGGCCGTGTTGATGGCCCAAAGGAAGCCCTTGCCGGCAGGGAAAAAAGCAATCCTTAAAATAAACCGCACGCCTGATTTTGAGATCACTGGCGACACGGCCCAAGCAGCTTGGAAGGCGGCACCGTGGATCCTGTTGTCGCAGCACAGGAAAACGGAAACGGACTATCGCACGAAAGTGAAGTTGCTGTATTCTGAAAAAGGGATATACACACTCTTTTGGTGCGAGGACAAGCAGATAACCGCCACACTAAAAGAAGACATGGCCGACTTATACAAAGAAGATGTGGTTGAAATATTTTTTTGGCCTGACGAGCGGTTTCCGTTGTACTTTGAATATGAGCTATCGCCCTTGAATTATGAACTCGCCATATTGGTGCCCAACATGCGCGGAACATTTTTGGGATGGACTCCCTGGCACTATGAAGGTGACCGCAAAACGCGCCATGCCGCAACAATCCTGAAAGATGGAGAGAACGTAACAGGCTGGACGGCAGAATTTTTTATACCCTACAAACTACTGACACCATTAACCAATGTGCCTCCCATACGTGGCACAAAATGGCGAATGAACATGTACCGCATTGACTATGACAAAGAAGGTGCCGCCTGGAGCTGGCAACTAACGCGCGTAAATTTTCATGACATCGAGAGTTTTGGAACGCTGGTTTTTGAGTGAAGGGGATGTTAGTTGTTAGTTCTTGGTTGTTCATACGAACAACTATCAACTAAGAACAAACAACTGATTTGTCGGTACGAACAACTATCAACTATGAACGAACAACATCAAAACTATTTTATCCCCGGCAACCCAAACATTGGTGCCTGCTGATCTTTTTCGAAGGACGGAGCTTTCCTTGCTGTGGGATACACTTCATCCAAGGTGTTGCCATCATAGAGCCTTCCATTCTTCATCACTTTATTTACTGAGTTGGTATTGCGGATATTTTCCAACGGGTTTTTATCGAGAATGACTAAGTCGGCAAGTTTTCCGGCTTCAATACTTCCCAGGTCGCCATCCAACCCAATCGCTTTTGCGCCATGTATGGTTGCCACCTTCAGTGCGTTGTGGGTGCTCATGCCACCGGAAGCCATGCTCCACAACTCCCAATGATAACCTAAGCCTTGCAGTTGCCCGTGCGAGCCAACGCCTGCGTTGCCGCCAGCCTTCACCAAATCATTTACAAAACGGGAGTGGTCTTCAAACACATGTTCTTCTTTCATAAACCACCCTGGCCTCCTTCTCGACTTTTGGTCGAGTTCGGATTTTGCCGTGAAGTGATTTAGTTTGGGGTCACCGTTTACATTTTCTGTGGCGTAATAAAAATTTTCTGCCCACGGTCCACCATACGCCACAAGCAGGGTTGGCGTGTAGGTCATCTTCGAAGCTGCTACGGCCGTAGTGAAATCTTTGTACAATGGGTAGATCGGGAACGCATGCTCATGGCCGGGATAGCCATCAATGAGATTGGTCATGTTGAGTTTGAAATCCAACCCGCCTTCGGTGGTTGGCATCAGCTGTTGTTCTTTCGCAGCCTGTATGATCCATTGCCGATGTTGACGGTTGCCCGTGAGGTACATTTTGATCGTCTTGGTGTTGTAGTAATCGGAGTACTGTTTCAAAATGTCGCTTGCCTGCCTGGCACTTTTCAGATTGTATGCCCAATAGCCCACACCCGGGCCGGTTGAGTAAACCCGTGGGCCCAGTATCTCACCGGTTTCCACCAGGTCGCTATAGGTTAGTACATCGGTGGTCGCGGTTTGAGGATCGCGCGTTGTTGTAACACCATAGGCAAGATTGGCTGCATACATCCACACCTGGCTTTTGTGTATGCCCCACGCAGGCCACATGTGCGCGTGGGTGTCAATAAAACCTGGCACGATGGTTTTGCCGTTCATATCCATTTTTTGAACCGAGGCGTCCACCGAAATAGTGCCCGCAGCCCCCACTTGTTTGATGCGCGAATTTTCTATGAGCACATCACCACGCTCAATCACTTCATCGCCTTTCATGGTAATGATGCGCGCGTTTTGCAACAACACTTTCCCGGAAGGGATGTCTTTGGTCACGGTAACCTTAACCCTAATTTCTCCTGGCTTGTAGCCATCATCCCTTTCTGATTTTTCATCACTGCCATTGCCATCCTTTGCTTGTTCATTGGCCCCTCCTTCCTCTGCCTTATTTTCTCCTTTCGCTTTTTCATCATCTGGATTTTTCTTTCTGAATTCATCCGCTTTGACTTTTGCCTCATCTAAGTTGTAGGTGAAGAACGCGTTGCCCAACGAGAAGTAAACTAATTTGCCGTTGCTGCTCCAGGAGGGAAATTCCCCTCCCAGTTTCGTGATTTTGCGGGCGGGAAACTGAGCTTTGTCAACATCGGCCACAGAAATCTTTGGCACTTCGCCCCCCACTTTTGGAACGGTGACCACATAAATTTCATTGTTGATTTTTGCCAATGCCTGGTCTCCTTCGGGTGCCATCAATATCACCGCGGCATTGGATGGCTCGCGCTGTGGCTCCGAAGCTGACTCAACAAGCATACAATGATTTTCTCCGGCAACAGAACCATACGTCATGATGCCCGTCACTTTCAAGTGGGCTTTTTCATCGGTGCCATCCCAGCGAATGGACACTAATCCCTTTTGGCCACTGTACAAATAAATACGGTCACTGGCTTTGGTGAAGTGGGGTGTGCCCCTTCCTTTTGCTTTGGCGATCACAGTCACCGCGCCACCATCACCACTGATCCACGCAATGTCCTGCTGATTGGCAAACGACACAGGGCCATCACCTTCCTTAAAATTGTAAGAACTTCCTTGCGTGAACACAATTTTATTTCCCTGATAACTCCATGCTATATCACTATAAAGAGCAGGAGAAGTTGTGAGCCTTACAGCTTTGGGGATTTTCGTTTTGAAATTTATTTTATAGATGTGCCCTCCGCTGCCTTCCCACGTAAGCCAGGCAAGCTGTGCTCCATCCGTGCTCCATGCCGGTTGTGCTTCGGTAAAATCATTGGTGGTTACGCGCTTGGGTGTGCCTGCGGGCAAGTCCATTGTATAAAGCCGGTTCAATGCCGTGAAAGCAAGTTGCTTTCCATCGGGAGAAACCACAGCATCGCGTATTTGTGTCACGATCATGTCTTTATCATCCTTAATGGGATATTTGAAATCAGCCACGCTTGGGCCCATCAAAAATTCTGTTTCAATTTCGAATGAGATATTTGTGGCATTTCCTGTGGGCACAGGAATGGTATTGATTTTCCCTCCGTACGAAGCGATCAGGTTTTTGCTGTCGGGAGTAAAAGACATGGCCGGCAACACGCCCAACGGCCCGATCGATTCCTGCTCATCGCGCTGCACAGGGTAGGCCAGCCACTTTTCATCACCACTTTTTAAATCGCGAAGGATCAATCCGGTTTGGTCGTTGTGCCTTGATCCATACACCAACCATTTTCCATCGGGCGAAAGGGTAGGAGAAAACGCTGAACCATAGCGTGCAGTCTCCACTTCTGTTTCACCCGTTTCGCGGTCGTAAATGGCCAATTGATATTGAGGCAGTTGTGCATTGTAATTCCACGCGCCTATGCGCTGGGCATACCAGATGTAGCGGCCATCGGCACCAAAGGCTGGCTCTACGGTTTTTAAATTGTCGGGTTTGCTTATGAGTTGTGCACCCGAGCCTCCGTCTCTATGGAACATCCACAATTTTAAATTGCGCGTTCCCCGCGAACCGATTATGTAGTTTCCATCGGGCGTCCACTCGGCCGATTGATAGTGATCAATGTTTGCTTTTGTTACTTGCAAGGAATCTTTTCTGTCGAGTGAAAACCACCAGATGTTTTCGCCACCGCTGCGATCGGAAACAAATAAAATTTTGGTGCCGTCAGGACTATATTTTGGGTGTGAGTCAAACGCCATGCCTTTGGTGAACTGTGTTGGCTTGCCACCCACGATGGGCATCGTAAAAATATCGCCCATAAAATCGAAGGCGATGGTCTTGCCATCGGGGCTCACATCTAATGACATCCACGTGCCTTCGCTGGTTTTGATGGGCACACGCCTTGTTGCTTCCAACGGCAGATCTTTTTTCTTTTTAGGCTTCTCTTTTTTTACGGTGTCGGCCTTCACTTCTTTTTTGGGCTCCTGGGCTTGCACACTGGCAGATAAAATAAAAGCAGCGCAAAACAACGGGTATATTTTTTTCATTTTTGATGATGATTTATGGATGCTAAGTAAAGTGTAATAACCTTATCGGAGAAGTAAGGTTAAAGATTTTCTATGGAAGGCGAATGCAGGGTGCCAGTGAATCACAGATTCAGGTTTGCGGTTCCCAAAACCTGTCGCACCGTTTAGAAAATCAGTGAATCTGTGGCGAAATATTTTCGATGCTTGTATCCAAATCAAACCTTCTTGGGTGGAAGATCAAATGCTTTGGACTCATGCTCAAGTTTTCCCTTGTGCGAACCATCGCAAAATGGCTTGTTGGCGGAGTGGCCACACCGGCACAATGAAAGTATTGTCCTTCCCTGCAATCCATACAAATTGCCATGCGCATCTGCAATTTCGAAGTCGCCTTCAATTTTCAACGAGCCGTTGCTGTTAACTGTGATTTTGGTTTTTGTCATGGTGAGATTGCTTTTTACAAAGATGCATAAATTTTAACCACAGAGAGCGAAATAAACCGCAGAGGAGAAGAGAACCGCAAGAATGATTTTTTCTCCGCATCCTTGGCGTGAATTACCTCCGCGCCTTTTGCGTTTAAAATCCAGAGCGAAATAAATAAACGCAGAGTTCGCTGAGAACCGCAGAGAAAACATTTACTTCGCGCCCTTTGCGTTTGAAACCCAGAGCAAAATAAATAAACGCAGAGTCTCTGTGTTCTCTGTTGATAAAATCACTTCTCCTCTCCTTCAAAATTGGGTGCACTTATATTCGACCCAAAAAACAGTGCGTTGAAAAACAATTTGTTGGTGCCGTTCCAGTATCCGCGAAAAGCAGGATCATCCACAAACAAAATGGCGCGGCCCTGGCCCATGCTTGATACCTGAAGTGAAACGGAATTTTTTATTTTCTCCAAGTTGGTAGTATGAATGTATCCGCTCAGCAATGGTTTCGATGTGTATTTGATAACGCTGTTGAATGGATTTTTTCCAGGCTCAATAAACACGGCATGATTGCGATACACGGGCAGCTCACGATTGGTATAGCCAAAACCCAAAGGATGGGTGATATCCAAACTGCCCATATACACCGAGCCGCCAATGGCACGCGAGCCTTGATAGTCTTGTGCGGTCACATAGTCCATGCGCTTAGTTTCTTTCTTTGTGTCATCTTCTTTCTTCAATTGCTCGTCAATCAATTTATTGTTGATGGCCCATGTGATTGCCCCTTTCATCAGGATCAACGTGCCGCCCTGCTGTGTCCAGGTTTTTATTTTTGTTACCGAAGCTTCGTTTAATATTCCATAGTTTCCTGAAACCAGAATGAGCGTGTTGTAATCGCTGATCCGAAGTTGTGTAAACTGGCTTGTGTTTACTTTCACAATGGGCATTTTAAGTTTTGAATCAAGCAGGTACCAAATGGCGCCCGCATCGGTGGCAGCCACACCCTCGCCAATCAGCATGGCCACCTTGGGCGGTTGCACAGCACGCACGTTGCCACTGCCAAGATCAACACCTTCCAAACTAAACCCTGTGTCAACAGAAAATACATCTACACCGGAAGTGCGCGATGCCTCTTTTACAACGGTAAACAATTCATCGGCAGAAAGATTTTGGTCTGCCACCGGTATAACCAACGTGCCATAACCCATCGTTCTTTTTACCCCATTCACTTCGGCTGCAAAGGGCTTGAAAGCCGCTTTCACAAAAACTTTATTGGAAAGCAAATGAAATAGTGCCCTTGCCGAATTGTATTCCGTCCAATCGATAATGTATGCATAGTTTGTTTTTACTACTGGCGCAGGAGCCGCTTCAAGATCGGATGCTTTCACACGGATGCCTTTAGAAAATTTGACCGTAGCAGTAAGTGCATCGTGCGGCAGGCCATACGCCAACGCAATTGTCCACGTGGATGCATCATAAAAAACACTGTCGTGGAAGGTGGTGACTTTTTCGAACAAGCTGCGCACCATGCGATATTGGGTTTGATCGGTGGTGACCAAAAATGCTTTTCCTTTTTCGTATTTGTTTGTGCCCACGGTCAGGTCGGCCGCCAGTTGATAAGTTTCAATTCTATGTTTCAACAGAAGTTCGGCAAAGGTTTTGGTGCGGCTCTGATCAGTGCCATCGCCAAACACATAGGCTTTGATGGGAGATTTTCTTCCATCATCCAATGCCGATTTAAAATATTCCTGCTGGTGCTTCAACAACAACTCACGGTTTTCAACTCCCGCTTTTACCGTGGCCAAACTGGTGCGCACGTGATTGCGTATGGTGAAGGCAAAAGTCACTTCTTTGGTTGCGCTTTTTTGCACATGGCCACGCGAACTGGCTTGCTCAAACACGAGGCCCAACCCGCCATGTATATCGGGATAGGTAGAGCCATAGCCGGGATACGAGTTATCAAAATTCTCTTTGGAGAAATAGAGAGAGCCAATCTCATCTAATGCTTTCGCAAAATATTTTGCAAAGAGCGGGTTCAACTGATCATAGTTGGCGCGGGGCACCACGGGGTTTTCCGATCCGTACGGTTTTGTGGGCTCGAAAAAGTTGGTGGCGCTGGTTCCCATCTCATGGTAATCGGTGCACACGTTGGGAAGCCACTGGTGAAAAAATTCCACGCGGTTGCGGCTCTCCACATGAGCGAGCGGCAACCAATCGCGGTTGAGGTCGAACCAATAATGGTTGAAGCGTCCGCCCGGCCACACTTCATTGTGTTCGCGGTCCATCGGATCCGAAACAGGAGGAAATCCTTTGTGCATGTTTGCCCAATTGCTATGCCGGTCGCGGCCATCTGGATTATAATTTGGATCAACATGGATCACCGCTTCTTTCAAGGTGCGCTCTGCCTCTGCTCCTTGCGATGCGATCAGATAATAGGCCGTGAGCATGGCGGCTTCACTGCTGCTTGGTTCGTTGCCGTGAACATTGTATCCGTGCGTGATGATCACAGGCATGGAAGAAACAGTTAGGGATTGTGTTGGATCGGCCAACTTTAAATGCTCTTTACGTATGTCTTCTATGCGTAAATGATTTTCGGGGCTGGTGATGGTGAGCACTACCTGTGGCCTGCGCTCGTTGGTGTAGCCGATGATTTGAAAATGTGCTTTTGGCGAAACCCTTGCCAACTCCTGAAAGTAGGATACGATGCGATCGTGGCGGGTGTGCCAATCGCCAACGGGGTAGCCGAGAAATTGCTCGGGCGATGGGATGGCCGCATCGAACGTAACACCCGAAGGAAAAAAATAAGTGCTTTGCGAAAAGGAAGTTATGGCAAAGAATATAAGAGCACAAGAAATGGAAATCTTTTTCATGGGATATGATTTTGAGTAAAAATTACTCAAACAAAAAATGGTGGAAAGAAAAATGTGATAGAAGGCAGATACGGCAAGAATAAACCAATGAGGTATTAAAAAATAAGCCACAGATTCACAGAAAAGAAACAGAAGAGAATTGGCAGCCATCCTAAAAAAAATCGGCTTTAGCCGAATGGATGAAAGAATACATTGGGAAAGGCAATAAAAGATTTCATTGGGCTAAAGCCCTTGCTGTTTACCTATCAATAACCACGACCTAAAGGTCATGGCAATTAATACTACCCCTGCCTTTGCCTACAGTCATTCTATCCGTCATAGAGCCAAAAAAACTATGGCGTACTCTATTGTGATAGTTCTCAAAAAAATCTGTGAATCTGTGGCTTGATTGACTCGGTCTCAAAAATCAAAACCCATCATCATCGGCATCTTTCTTTTTTTCCTTTTTCTTTTCTGCCGCAGGGCCTGAACTTAATTCGTAGGGTGCCTCTATGCCATAGTAGGTTTGGCGATAGCGGTTTATAAAGGCAAGGGTTTCGTCATCGGTGCCCGGGATAAAAACTAACTCGCCCACTTTTGCTTTGCCTGCATTGCCCTTCTTGATCACCACATCGTTTACCGCTGGCACCGAAGAATGCACCATCAGGCGGTTGTCTTCAAACCCAAAATAAAACCATGATTCGGGGGAGCCCTTGATAAAAAGATGGAACACCGGGGCACCATCTTCATTCTTCTTTATTTCCATGAACCCTTCGAAAGCCCCGTTGATATCGTTGCGACCCAGATGGCTGAGGCCCAACAATCCTTCACTATAAAATGATTTGTTTTCCTGCGACCACTTGAGGTCGGTGTTGGCCAGCACGATGGGTTTCACCAACGCGGGGATCGTGTTCAACGAAACATATCCTTTCAACGACCGCGCCTCATAATCTTTGGCGGCCTTCTCTCCAACAATGTCTGCTATCTTATACAGCAATTCTGTTTGGTCGCCCAGGCCTTCGGGCACACTTTCATTTTTGATCAATTCCAAAAGATTGGTTGCCATCAGTTGGTAAACCGTGGCTGGTATGTTCATGTCCACCATCACAAACGAATTCATTTTTATCGCATTCGTCTCAAGACTGCCAGAGCCAAGCACAGTAGCTGTGAGATTAAAATCTTTGGTGTTGTGAAAGAAACTTACAGGCCCTTCAAAGCGCACCTCCTGCTTCTCTTCGTTGTAGGCAAATACTTTTCCCGAAAGTTTTTCGCCAGCGGCTTTTTGTCTGTCTTCTATTTTAAATTCGGTAGTCTCCTTATCATAAAACAAAGAGCCATTGGGCAAAAAGAAATCTTCATCGCTGGGGTCTTTCTTGTCGAACACGAATGTAATGTAGAGACTGTTGTCATCCGCAAAGTGGAGGCCCGCATCGGCCCTTCTTCCTTCTTCGGTTATCGCTTTCTCAAAGTCGAGGTAAATATCCTTTTCATCTCCGCTTTGTGCATATTGAACCCACGTGTTATAGTTTTTGATTTTTTTCAAATCCATTTTCACAAACCCTTTCAACTGAAGGGCCGGCCTAGTGGCATACATGGTCATGTCGCCTTTGTAAAAAATCCTGGGAGCTACTATGATATTATGGTCTTCGGTGACCACACCATTGGCAACTGTTTGCCTCGCTACTTCGGTGCCTTTGTGTTTGGTATGTTCCATTCCTACTATTGGCTCAAACTTAAAATCAGTCATGTCAATGGCAAATGTGTCGTTCACCGAATTTACATATTGGTAGGTGGCGTGGCCTGTAAATTCTTTTCTCGAAATAATATCCACCACACCATTGGTAAGCCGGTGATATCCATTGACGGTGTCCATCACAATGATTGTATTTTTTAGCTGGCCTATTTTTGCATTTTCCAAAATAAGCACCTCGTTGTTTTCCGGTGTGATCTTCGCATCGGCCACGATGATGTACGGGATGCCGCTAACTTTCAACTGGCCCATCTTAATATCATACTCTGCCTTTTCGGCATTGAACCTCAGCGAGTCAAGGTCTTTGCGTGTGGTGTAGAAGTACGAATTCTCTATGGGCACATCGGCTGCTTTGGTCATCACGATTTTTTGTGTGCTCAAATCCCAACGGGCTTCGGGTATTGATGTTTTGAATTGGGCATACGGAAATTCAATGGCCGCCTCGCCTTCAATCTCCGGACTGATGGTAGCAAAGTTTTTGTCCAAATTAAACTTCACCGCTACGTCATTTCCTGACAACGCTGGCTTATCGGGGTTTTCAGTTTTCACTGCAAAGTGAGCGTGGCGTGCATTAAAATCTTTGGCCGAGAAACTAAGCTCTTTTGAAGTCACGTCCGATCCGCGTGTGCTCAATCTACCGTCACCACCTACTCCGGTTTTGGATACGATCAAACGTCCGGTCAGGGTCGCTGTGTTTTCATAAAGGCTAAATGGGTCCTTCAGGTTTCGCAAACTCATTTTGTCTTGCTTGGGCAGCCACTTCATTTGATAATCACCCAACTTCACCTGCGGAAAATACACGGAGCCGATTTGTTTTTCTTTGATCTCACCTGTGCGGCCTTTGCCGGTCACCGAGTCAGGATAAAAAATCAATTCCTTGGATTCAATTTTTGTTGAGAGGTATTCTATTCTACCGTTGGCACGAATGCCGCCATTGTCTAAATTCATCCCACCAAAAAATTTGGCATCGCCCTGATATAACTTATATCCTGAGGCAGGAACTACGTGAGTAAAGCCCAACGATTTGTCGGGCATGGTGTGGAGTTTTTCTTTCAGTGTGGGAAACATGCCACTCGAAACAAAGGTGCCCTGAAAATTTATCGACCCGGGGTCTGCATCATTCAAGCTGTCCAACTTAAAGGGAGGCACCACAAAAAACAACGAGCGGTCATAAGCACCGTTCAGCACTTCTTTGCGGTCGAAATAAATCACACCACCGGCAGAAGCATCCAACCGCGGAAAATTTGGATACTTTATTTTTCCCGATTTGTTGTCGGGCCTGTTGATATATAGAGTGCCTGCGGTTTTAGTAGCATGGGCCTTAAGCCCGCCTGCTGCGATGGCGGCAGAGTCGGCACCTACCATGGAATTGTTCACCCGCCTGCGCACTCCGTTTTTTTCGGTGATGTAAAACCGGATCGAGTCTATGTGGTTCATGTTGATATAAAAACTATCATACTTCAACGTGAAATCTTTTCCGGTGATCTCGAAGTTTCCGGCCGTGATGGTCCCATTGAATTTGATGTCGCGGTTTTGCAGAAAAGTGATGCGGCTGCTATCGGGTTTGATCACCACATTCAGGGTATCGCTCACATTAAATTCTTCCACGCCATACACCTGCATATTCTTTTGCGAAAAGGAGATGATGGCGTTGGCCACGGTGTCGGTAAGGGAATGGATTTTAAGATTGTCGTAGTCTGCGTTGCCTTTTACCGACTGCACCATGTGCAGGGCTTTGTCTTTCACGTGTATCTTTCCCGAAGCCGCATCATAATCGATCATCCCTTTTTGCGAGAGAAAGTCGGCAGCCATTTTTACTGTGTTCAGGCTACGCTTCCCTTCCTGCATCAGTTCAAATACTGTAAAGTCGTTGCTACCGATTTGATTGGCATGGTTCACCACCAAGGCCAGCGGGTGAAAATTAAACCCCTGCCCCCGCAGTTGATCATATCCATTGGGATCGTAAAAATCCACCGACTCGATGATCATGGGAGCCACTTTGCTGCTGCCCATTATAAACATGGTGATCGTGTCGGATTTCATGTTCCAATAAAGGCGGTCGGCAGAAAAATCGACATCAAAAAAAGATGAAGTGAATGGAGCCTTGCGCAACTGGCTGCCCTCTTTGGTGAGCACCAACTGTTGGTTGTTGTATTCGTACTCCAACTGCATGGCAGGGTGAACAATGGAATCGTTTTGCTGATAGATGGTGACCTTCGCTTTGGCCGAAACGATCAGCGAGTCTTTGAAGCTGAATGAAGACGAGATGGCCTTGAATTTTTTGTTCGAGTCGCCAAACACTTCAACGGTGGCGGGCATCATATCCATCGAATTGCTGTTGATGGCCCTGCCCAGCATGCCGAACCCACCTGTATATTTTATTTTATCCGACCCTAATCCCAATATATTAATGTTCGATTCGTATGACTTGAAGCGGGGATAGGAGGACGAGGCTTTTGTTTTGTGATTGATGCTTTTGAATTCCATCACCCCGGGCACGGACCGGGCCAACCGGCCCAGGTGGGTTAGCTTACCTTGTTCGGCACGCAATGAAGGTTGTGCTGTATTGAAATGGTATTTGTTCAGATCGTAATAGACCGAATCGGCAGCTACACCGGCCGTTGACCAATCCAATCTGCCCCCTTCGCCCACAAACAATTTATTGCGTAAAGAAAAAATACCAGAGGTATTTTTGAGGAATGCGGAATCGAACGGGGTTATAAAATTTAATGTAAGGGTAAGGAACCGTATCCGCGCTCCTGCTACTTCGGGCTGCACAATCGGCTGTTGCCACATGGGCCTGTTGTAGGCAGTGGTGTCAGGCTCTTGATAAGCATAAGTGGTTGTGTCAGCTATTGCTTCAAAATATTCGAAATCATACTCATCATCTTGTGCGCGCAAGGTGAACGCTTTGGTGAAGTGAAGGGCGTGGTGTTCGAAAAAATCGCGGCTGTTTTGAAAAAACAAATTGGCTTGGGTCACAGGCTCTTTTTCAATAACCTTGCCGGCCACCGATAGGTATTTAGCAAACTTGGCCTGATCGGTGTTTTCTATGGTTAGCGCAGAGGCAATGGCCCCGTAATAATTTACCAGGTGAGGGCGCACTTTGTAGCCTTTCTTTTTCATGAGAGCAGCTTGTTTCCTGATAAGAAACTGCTGATCGGGGCCCATGCCTGCCCATGCATTGTTGAACGCGGTGGCCACGGCCATGGCTTCGGTGGCACGGCTGTTTTCGAGCACCAGCCGCACGCTGTCCTGAAAACTGTGCTTATAGTCTTCCTTGGGTTGCGCCCGTATCATGCCAACCGATAACAGAAATGCCGATATGTACAATAAGCCCTGCTTCACGCTTTCAAAAACCTTGAAATTCGGAAATAAATGGTGAATGTGCTAATCTTTAAGAGTTCGGAAAGAGAACGAAAGGAAATGAAAAACTATATGAACTTAACTACTTGGATTATTTCTGCTAGCATCTTTTGCCGTTATCTTACGCCCGATTATCCCATCAACAAACACGCCCACTTCTCGCGCTCATCGCGGGCAATTTCTTTTAATTGATATTTCGCGGCCTCGGCCTTTAAGTCGTCAATGTCGTGGGTATAAAATCCACTGAGCAAAAGTTGGGCTCCTGCCCCCAAATAAGAAGCATACGTTTCCATCTCGATAAGTAATATGTTTTTGTTGATGTTGGCGAGTATGATGTCAAACTTTCCTTCCAGTTTCACTTCGCTGATCTTGCCAAGCTGCAGGTGGATGTTTTTGCATTGATTGTTTTCTGCGTTCTCTTGTCCGTTCTCCACGCTCCACGTATCAATATCAAAAGCCTCAATTTCCTTTGCGCCCAGTTTGGAAGCCATGATCGACAATATGGCAGTGCCGCAGCCTGCGTCCATCACACGTTTGTTGGCGTGATCCATTTTCATTTGCCGGCTGACCATCAAGTGTGTGGTTTGATGATGGCCCGTGCCAAACGACATCTTGGGCGTGATGATTATTTCGTAAGGATATTTCTTTTCGATTTTATGAAAGGCCGCGCGTATCAAACATTTGTCATCCACAACAATGGGCTCCACATTTTTTTCCCACTCTTCATTCCAATTTCGTTTTTCTATGCGGTCTTGAAAAAACAAAAGGGGCTTTACGTGCGCATATTTTTCCTGGATATGTGCCAGTTGCTGTTGGTCAAACTGATTGCCCTCCACATAGGCTTCAAACCCTTTTTCTGTTTCTATGAATGTATCAAAGCCCGCTTCGGCCACTTCGGCCATCAGGATTTCAGAAAATTCAGTATCGCAGATTATTTGAAGACGGGAGGAGTGCATGGTTATAAAATTAGGCGATGAGTGACTTGAGCCAAATCAACTATGGAACATAAACAATTAACAATCGGCAGTTGACAAAATCACTGAGTAAATTGTCAGATGCTTTTTGTCAATTGTAAACTTTTATGATAGCAATCGATCATTGCCCCATTCCTTTCACAATCTCCACAAACTCCCTGCTCTTCAACGAGGCACCACCCACCAAACCACCATCCACATCCGCGCAAGCGAAAAGTTCTTTGGCGTTGTCGGCTTTTACGCTGCCTCCATAGAGAATGGAAATAGTTTCGGCAACCGCTCCATATTTAGAAGCCAAGTGCTTTCTTATCACGGCATGCATGTCCTGTGCCTGTTGTGAGGTAGCAGTCTTGCCGGTGCCAATGGCCCACACGGGTTCGTAGGCAATCACTACTTTTTGTAACGCTTCGGCAGAGAGATGGAACAAACTTTCTTCCACTTGTTTTTTTACCAACGCTTCGTGCGTTCCCTTCTCGCGGATTTCAAGCGGTTCGCCACAACAAAAAATGGGAGTCAGTCCATGCGCCAGTGCTTTGTCTGTTTTCTTTGCAAGCAAGGGGCCATCTTCGCCAAAATACTGTCTTCGCTCGCTGTGCCCGATTATCACGTAAGGCACACCCAATGATTTTATCATCGCTGCCGAAGTCTCGCCTGTGTAGGCACCCGACTCATGTTCGCTACAGTTTTGGGCGCCCACAGCAATGCGTGCGTTGTTGCCAAGTTGATTTTTGATCGAATGTAAATATGGAAAAGGAGTACACAACACCACCTTCACATTTCCTTTTACTTCATCGGCTACCATGCCAATGATTTCAGAAGTAAGAGCGTTGGCCTCCTCTAAGGTTTTGTTCATCTTCCAGTTTCCGGCTACAATTTTGTTTCGCATAATGTGATTTTTAGAGGCACAAAGATATAAGAATCACAATGAAAGATTGCTTAATTTGGTCAAAAGGAATTCGATGCCTGCCACTAAAAATCAACTGAAAAGACTTGATATAATCGATGAGTTACTATCCCGGAAAAAGTGGGGTGTTTATGAAATCCTCGAAAGAATAAACTCTAAACTGGAGAAATCCATAGATAAGCGAACTCTGTTTCGCGACATTCAATACCTGATTGAAGAAAAAGACGCGCCAATTCATAGACCAGGCAAATCGGACCCTTTTTATTACTACACAGAAAAATACTCGATCAAAAGTATTTTGCTTGATCTGGATGAAGTCTCTGTATTAAGAAAATCAATTGACCTTCTGAAAGAGGCCGGAAAATTTCCCTTTTTAGCAGATGCAGAACTGGCCCTACGCAAACTTGAAAATAAGTTGAATAGCGCTGAGGATACTGACCGGATTTTGGTACAATTCGAAAATCACACAGCAGCCTCGGGTGACAATTGGTTTGAAGAATTATACGAAGCGATCTATACAAAAACGTCTTTGTTAATAAGTTATCATCCTTTCAAAGTTAAAGCCGCTCAAGAAAAAATTGTGCACCCGTACTTTCTGAAAGAATACCGTAATCGCTGGTTTTTATTTGGTCGTGATGGCAACTATAATACAATATCAATTTTTGCTCTTGACAGAATCAAGAAGTGCAAACCATCAAAAGAAGCATTTATTGAAAATGATTTGTTTGATCCTCGGATATACTTTAAGCATTTGATTGGGGTGAGTTTACCGCTTGGCTCAAAAATTGAAAAAATCTTTCTTAAAGTGGATTCGGATTTAGCCCCTTATATCATTTCCAAACCCTTTCACACCACGCAAACAATTCTTAAACAACTAAAATCAGGTGATATTCAAATCAACCTTGAGATAATCATTAATTACGAATTTAAATCTAT
>JANOQB010000411.1:0-6964 GCA_031422215.1 Cytophagales bacterium
CCTTTATCGGTGCGTTTGAACCACGGCATTTTTTTTATTTAAGATTTGAGATTTGAGATTTAAGATGTGAGATTTATGGCTTCATCTGAACAATTCATTATAGCGGATTTTCTATGTGACTCTGTGCCTACCTGCCCGACCAGCAGGCGGGTGTGGTTCAAATTTTTACAACGATAATAGTTTGGTTAGTCTCCACGGAAATAATGGGAGAACCAAAAATCTAACATCTCAAATCTAACATCTTAAATCCCTTCTAAGCAACATCAATCGCCTTATCCAAATACACATCTTGTATGGCCTGCAGTATTTCCACGCCTTCTTTCATCGGGCGCTGAAATGCCTTTCTTCCAGATATTAATCCCATGCCACCGGCACGTTTGTTAATCACTGCTGTGCGCACGGCATCGGCCATGTCGGTAGTGCCTTTCGAGTCGCCACCAGAATTGATAAGGCCTGCGCGGCCCATGTAGCAATTCACCACTTGATAACGGCACAAATCAATTGGGTGATCAGAGGTCAGTTCGGTGTAGATACGTTCATCCAATTTTCCATAGCTGCTGCCGCCCGTGTTCAATGCTTTGTAGCCACCGTTGTTTGTGGCCAATTTTTGTTTGATGATATCCGCCTGAATAGTTACGCCCAAGTGATTGGCCTGGCCTGTTAAATCTGCTGAGGTGTGATAATCTACACCGTCTTTTTTGAAGCCATCATTTCTGGTGTAGCACCATAGTATAGTGGCCATACCCAGTTGATGGGCTTTCTCAAATGCCTTGGATACTTCTTGTATTTGGCGTGTTGCGTTCTCCGATCCAAAATAGATGGTGGCACCTACTGCCACGGCTCCTAAGTTCCAGGCATCTTCCACAGAACCAAACATGATCTGGTCGGCTTTGTTGGGATAGGTGAGCAACTCGTTGTGGTTGATCTTCACGATGAAAGGAATCTTGTGTGCATACTTGCGCGACATCAATGCAAGCCCACCAAACGTGGTGGCCACGGCATTGCATCCGCCTTCCATGGCAAGTTTTATAATATTTTCAGGATCGAAGTAGATGGGGTTTTTGGCAAACGAAGCACCCGCGCTGTGCTCAATGCCCTGATCAATTGGCAGGATGGAAAGAAACCCCGTTCCGCCCAAGCGGCCTACATTAAAAAGTGTTTGCAAGCTGCGGATGGTTTGCGTGTTTCTGTTTGAAACGGAAAATATGCGATCTACATAATCGGGGCCGGGCAGATGCAATTGATCTTTAGAAATTGTTTTGCTTTTGTGGGTAAGGAGGGAGTCAGCGTCTTTACCAAGTAATTCACTTATGTTGGGCTTTGCCATAGGTTTTGTTAAATGTGAGGGGCAAATATAGGATTATGACCAGTCAACTCCAATGAGATTTGCACGGCTCGGCTTGTGGAGGGCTAAAACAAAAAACCCATTCCAGATTCTGAAATGGGCTTTTAATTCCTTTGAATAGGTTTTTATGCTTCTTAGGCCACCACTGCAATTTTTTCCTTTATCCTGGCCGATTTGCCCTGGCGGCCTTTCAAATAATAAAGCTTCGCCCTGCGCACTTTACCGGCCTTTACAAACTCGATTTTGTCTATGCTTGGAGTAAGAAGCGGAAAAATCCTTTCCACGCCCACACCATTCGATACTTTTCTTACCGAAAAACTCTCGCCATTGGAATTGGTTCCCCTGCGATAAAGCACCACGCCTTGAAACTGCTGTATCCTTTCTTTGTTTCCTTCGCTGATCTTTACATGCACATTGATCGTATCGCCAGGCTTGAAAGAAGGAAAAGTAGTCCTCTTTGCTGCCAGTTCCTGCTCAACTAATTTAATTAAATCGGCCATAACACTCGTTTTTAAAATGGACTGCAAATATAGGGTAAGAAAGCAGAATTAATAAGGCTGGATTTAAAGATTTTTGTCTTTTATCCATCAATAAGTCCAGGCCTGCGCTCTTTGGTCCTTTGCAAAGCCTTATCCTGTCGCCAATTCTCAATTTTTTCTTCATGGCCCGAAAGCAACACGTCCGGAACTTTCCATCCTTTGTATTCGGCAGGGCGCGTGTAAACCGGTGGGGCTATCAGGCCATCTTGAAAGGAGTCGGTGAGTGCCGAAGTTTCATCCGAAAGTACACCCGGTATAAGGCGGATGATGGCATCCGAAACCACGGCAGCAGCCAACTCGCCCCCCGAAAGCACATAATTTCCTATGCTTATTTCCCGCGTTATCAAATGTTCGCGCACACGTTCATCCACGCCCTTATAATGTCCGCACAGGATGATGATGTTTTTTTTAAGACTCAGCTGATTGGCCAGCGATTGGGTGAACAACTCTCCATCGGGGCTCATGTAGATGATCTCATCATAAGTCCTTTCTGATTTTAATTTTGTGATGCACCGGTCGATGGGTTCAATCATCATCACCATGCCGGCACCACCGCCAAAGGCATAGTCGTCCGTGGCTTTATGCTTATTGGTGGAATAGGGTCTCAGATCATGAATTTCTACTTCTACAATTCCTTTCGCCTGCGCACGCTTTAAAATGGAATCTGAGAAGGGGCTGTCCAGCAACCGGGGGAGACAAGTGATTATATCGATACGCATGGTGCTAAGTTAATGTTAACTCGCTAAAGCTAAATGTCCAGAAAGCCTTCTGGCAAACTTACCCGTATCGTCTTTTTCGATTTGTTGATGCTTTTAATAAAGGGGCCGTTTACTGGGATCAGTATTTCCTTTCCATTGCAATCTATTTCTAAAAGTCGGCTGGGGCCGGATTGGATCACCTGTTTCAAAAAACCTAGGTGACCAAGGTTTTCATCTTCAATAACAAACCCAACAATTTCATCATTGTAAAATTCACCTCGCTTGAGTGGTGGCCTCACCGATTTGCTTAGATAAAGTGTGGAGCCCTTCAAGCCCATGGCCTGCTCAATGGTATTTACATCTTCAAACTTGATAAAGGCTTTGTCGGTGCGGTCAGAAAAGGACTTTATAAAATGGGGCACCAGTGTTCCTTTTATCTCTATAAAAACAGACTCGATGGAATCCAACTCGATAGGTTCAGTAATGATGGCCGTTACCTCGCCCTTTAGCCCGTGGGTTTTTGAAATATATCCAATGGAGTAGCAGTCTTGCTTGTTCATGCTTCAAAATAAAAATGCCAACACGGAAAGCGCGCTGGCATCTATTGAAATGTTTTATCGTTTGCTATGCCTCAGTTACTGCAGGAGCTTCGCCTTCGGGCTGTGCTTCGGCAACGGGAGCAGGTACAGGTGCCGCGGCAGCTACTTCAGCTTTTTTGCGGATTGCCTCAGTGCGTGCTTCTTTCACCTTGGTTTCAGCGTCTTTGCGGGCTTTTGCCAAGTCTTGTTTGCTCTTGCTAAGGGTATCCTTCTTAGCTTGATTTTTACTCTCTTTGGCCTTTTGCCAGTCTGCCAATTTAGAATCGGCAACTTCTTGCGTAATAGCTCCTTTTATAACACCAATCTGCAGGTGTCTTTTAAGCATCACACCGTGGTGCGAAAGCATGGCCTTCACCGTTTCGGTTGGTTGCGCACCTTTCATCAACCAATCAAACGCTTTTGTGTCGTCCAAAACAATGGAAGCAGGATTTGTGGCTGGATTGTAGGTGCCAATTTTTTCGATGAACTTACCATCTCTGGGCGACCGGGCATCGGCTACCACTACATCGTAAAGAGCTAACTTTTTGCGGCCTCTGCGGGCCAATCTGATTTTAACAGCCATTTGTCTTAGGTTTTAATGTTGGATCTCGTCCGTTTTTAAAAGGAGTGCAAATGTAGATGATTTTGTCATTTAAGCAACCTTGTGTTTATAAGAAACCGAGAAACCTTGCCTATGCCATCAAAAAATTAATATTTGATTAAGCGATTATTAGGTTTTCATATATTGCAGCCACTTTTTACATTTGGTATCTTTTCAAAAATAACCATGGACAAGTATTCTTATATCTCAAATGCAGATGTTGGCTACCTCGACCAACTGTATCAGAACTACAAACAAAACCCAGGCTCGGTGGATGCCACCTGGCAGAAATTTTTTGAGGGCTACGATTTCTCGCAGCAGCGCTTTGGCGAAAATGGCAGCAAGGAGTTGGACGGTGCCAGCATCAAAGAAACGCAAGTGCGCAACTTGATTTTTCAATACAGGTCGTTTGGCCATTTGAAATCGAACACCAATCCCGTAAGGCAGCGCAGAAACCACAATGTAAATTTTGATCATAAAAGCGTTGGGCTTACCGATGCTGACTTGGATGCTGAATTTGATGTGGGTGCCGAGATTGGAATGGGCAGGGCAACGCTTCGCAAAATCATAGAAAAATTACAAATAGTATATATTGGCCCCATTGGGTTTGAATACAATTTCATCCGCAACGATGAAGTGCGCCAGTGGTTTTTTAACAAATGCGAGAAAGAATATTACAGCAACAATCCTTCGCACGAAGAGAAAAAAAGGATTTTAAGCAAGCTGAACGAAGCAGCTGTTTTCGAAAATTTTCTTCACACCAAATTTCTTGGCCAGAAAAGATTCTCTTTGGAAGGAGGCGAGAATACCATACCGGCACTTCAAGCTATAATAAATAAAGCAGCAGAACTTGGAGTGAAAGAAACTGTTATTGGCATGGCCCACCGGGGAAGGCTGAACGTGCTCACCAACATTCTTGGAAAAACATACGAGCAGATTTTTACCGAGTTTGAAGGAAACGTGAACCCCGACCTGACGATGGGCGATGGCGATGTAAAATATCACCTTGGCTATACAAGCTACATCGACACGCCATCAAAAAATAAAATTTATGTTAAGCTAACCCCCAACCCTTCGCACTTAGAAGCAGTTGATCCTTTAGTGGTTGGCTATATGCGCGGCCAAATTGACGATGAGTATGGCGAAGATCTGGGCAAAGGTCTTGCTATATTGATTCATGGTGATGCAGCCGTGGCCGGACAGGGAATAGTATATGAGGTTTTGCAAATGTCGGGCTTGCCTGGGTACACCACTGGTGGCACCATCCACTTTGTGATCAATAACCAAGTTGGGTTCACGACCGATTTTGACGATGCACGCACCAGTATTTATTGTACAGATATTGCAAAAATTGTGGACTCGCCCGTGCTCCATGTAAATGGCGATGATGCCGAAGCCGTTACGTTTTGTGCGAACCTGGCCGTAGAGTACCGGCAAAAATTTGGGAAGGATATATTTATCGACATGCTATGTTACCGCAGACACGGCCACAACGAGAGCGATGAACCAAAATTTACACAGCCAAAATTATATAACCTGATTGCCAAACACCCAAACCCGCGCGAGGTGTATGTAAAGAAATTGATTGAGCGTGGAGATGTGGATGCCTCGTTGGCCGAAGACCTTGACAAAAGTTTTCGCAACCAACTTCAGGACAGGTTGAATGAAGTAAAACAAAAACCACTCCCCTACAAGCCACAGAACATTGAAGAGCAGTGGGAGAAGCTGCGCAAATCAAAACCAGAAGATTTTGATCAATCGCCTGACACCAGCGTAAAGCAAGCGGTTATTGATAAAGTAGGCAAAGCAATCACATCAATACCGGATGGCTTTAAACCCCTAAAGCAAATAGAAAAATTGTTGAAGGACAGAAAGGACGCATTCTTCGAAACCAAAGTATTGGGTTGGGCCGAAGCTGAACTGTTGGCGTATGGTTCATTACTAATTGATGATGTGCCCGTGCGCATGTCGGGCCAAGATGTGAAGCGCGGGACATTTTCGCACCTTCATGCTTATTTCTTTTATGCCAATACCAATGAGCCGCATTGCTGGTTGGATCATATTGAGAAGGACCAAAAGAAGCTTCACATTTACAACTCTCTGTTATCTGAGTTTGGTGTGCTGGGCTTTGAGTATGGTTACGCGATGTCATCGCCACATGCGCTGGTTATTTGGGAAGCACAGTTTGGGGATTTTGTGAACGGAGCCCAAGTGATGATCGATCAATTTATTTCTAGTGCTGAGTCGAAATGGCAAAGGCAGAACGGAATGGTGATGCTACTGCCACACGGCTACGAAGGGCAAGGGCCCGAACACTCTAACGCACGGCCCGAACGGTTTCTTCAATTGGCGGCAGAGTACAACATCATTGTTGCCAACCCCACTACCCCAGCCAATATTTTCCATTTATTAAGAAGGCAAGTAACTTGGGAATTCAGGAAACCTTGCATCGTGTTTTCACCTAAGTCCTTGCTGCGCCATCCTTCAGTAGTGTCGCCCATTTCGGATTTTACCAAAGGCACATTTAAAGAAGTGATCGATGACGAAAATGTGACAGCCAAGGACGTGAAGAAAGTGGTGCTCTGCTCCGGAAAAATTTATTACGATTTGTTGGAAGCATCACAAAAGAAAAAAGTAAAGGATGTGGCCTTGGTGAGGGTTGAACAATTGCACCCATTCCCCGAAAAGCAACTCAACGCAGTGCTTAAAAAGTATAAAGGGGCCAAGCAAGTATGGGTGCAAGAGGAGCCATCGAACATGGGCTGCTGGTCGTACATGCTCCGCTACATGACTGGCCTTGAATTAATATCGCGCAAGGCAAGCGCATCACCGGCTACAGGCTATTCCAAAGTTCACAAAGCGGAGCAGGAGAAGATAATCAGTCAGGCTTTGGAGATTTAGAATTGCGCAGATTATGAAAGCCGGAAATTGTAAATCCAAAATTGAAAATCGTAAATCTAAACTCAGAATATGCCCACCCAAGTAAAAGTCCCCACCGTAGGAGAGTCCATAACCGAAGTAACCATTGCCAATTGGTTGAAGAACGATGGCGATGTGGTGAAGATGGACGAAATAATTGCCGAACTCGAATCGGACAAGGCAACCTTTGAGTTGACGGCACCACAAGAGGGCACATTAAAAATCGCCAAACAAAAAGGGGAGGTAGTGCCCATTGGCACCGTCATCTGCGAGATTGCCGATGG
>JANOQB010000412.1:0-1726 GCA_031422215.1 Cytophagales bacterium
GGGGGGAAGCATCTTTTTGCCTTGACTTTTTTGGGTACTTTTTTGTGTCAAGACAAAAAAGTACCAATCTAAAAGCTGATCACCAATCTAAAAGTGAATGACCATTTGGTTTCAGCCATGTACCAGACTAGTCCTATTCTACAGACTAATTCATAATAGGTAATGGTATAACCCAATTTTAAAAAAATTCTTCCCTCGCCCGGAATGACATCGTTAATGAAAATGTCATCGCTTCACAAGGTGATCTTGTAGGATAAATAGCCAACTATCCACTGATTGGGTTGGATAAGGTTTGGAAACCATGTGACAATCAGTGGAACCTGTGATAAAGATCTCAAAATATTTTCCCTGGATTTAAAATCCCGTTGGGGTCGAATACTTTTTTTATCCCGCGCATCAGGTTCAGGTTAACTTCGCTCATGGCAATGGGCATGTAAGGCCGTTTGGCAATGCCTATGCCGTGCTCGCCCGAAAGTGTTCCGCCCAAGCTAACGGTAAGTTTGAAAATCTCGCCAATGCCTTCTGGTATTTTTGTTTCCCAATCGGCATCGCTTATGTTTTCCTTTAAAATATTTACATGGAGGTTTCCATCGCCCAGGTGGCCGAAGCACACGGTATTGAACCCATACAGCCTGCCAATTTCTTTTATGCCTTTTATCAACTTGGGCAAATTGCTGCGCGGCACCACCACATCATCCGATTTGGTGAGGGTGTACCAATTGACAGCCGGAGAAATATTTTTTCTTATTTTCCATAACTCCTCTTTCTGTGCGCTGCTTTCGGCAAAGAGCACCTCACCGCTCTGAAATTTTTCCACCACAGTCATCACGCGTTCGGCATCGCGCATAAGCACCTCTTCATCATTGCCATCCAGCTCGCACAACAAATAAGCGTCCATACCATCGGTGAGTTTGGTGGTTACGGGGCTGTTCAGCACCTTGTCGCAATACGCGTAGGTTTTGAGCGCGGCCTCGCGTTCAAAAAATTCCATCCCTGATGGTGTTATCCCGTCAACAAAAATCGCTGCAATAGCACTGCATGCTTCTTCGTTGGTTGTGAAGGGGATCAATAGCAACACATTCTTTCGCGGAAGGCCGCGCAACTTAAACACGATCTTGGTGATGATGCCCAAGGTGCCTTCGCTTCCGCACATAAGTTGCGTGAGGTTATAGCCGGTGGAGTTCTTCAACACATTGGCGGCCGTCCATATTATTTCCCCGGTGGGCAGCACCACTTCCATGTTCAGCACATAGTCGCGGGTAACGCCATACTTCACAGCCTTGGGTCCGCCCGAATTGTTCGCTAAGTTGCCACCCAAAAAGCACGATCCACTACTGGCAGGATCGGGCGGATAGAACAATCCCTTTTCTTTTACCGTATTCTGAAAAACTTCGGTTATCACGCCCGGCTCTACCGTTGCTTGAAGGTTCAACTCATCGATATTTAAAATTTTGTTGAAGCGTTCCATCGAGATCACTACACCTTTTTTAACAGGCAACGAGCCACCGCTCAGGCCGGTGCCAGCACCACGTGGTGTAGTGGGTATTTTATACTGATTACAGATTTTTAAAATTTCACTCACCTCCTCTGGGGTTCTTGGTTTGATCACCAGGTCGGGGAGAAATTGATAGTCTTCGGTTTTGTCGTGGCCATACTCATGCCGTTGCTCTTCGTCAACAATCACGTGGTCGCTTCCGGCAATGGCACGAAATTGGCCGATGATTAC
>JANOQB010000413.1:0-2485 GCA_031422215.1 Cytophagales bacterium
TCGGAAACAACTGGATGAAAATTTATGAACGCAATTTTGTTGATTTGAATTATTCCATTCGCGTCAATGATAAATATTCTTTCCGGAGCAATTGGTCGTGGGCGAGGCGCTCGGAATTGGTCAACACCACCAACTATAGTCTTTTCAAAACGAATAAAGAAGACTATACGCCTAACGCGCCAACCAATTTTGAATTGACAAATACCAGCTTTGATCCCAACAGGATATTTATCGGCTCGGTAAGTTTGGAGGCGCGGCCATGGCAAAAGTACCGCATCCGCAATGGCAACAAACAAAGGGTTTTTGGCTCATCACCGCTCTTTACATTTAATTATCGCAAAGGCATGCCCGGTGTTGCTGATAGCGAAGTAAAGTTTGATCAGGTGCAGATCGGGTTTAAACACATGGTGAAGTTTGGAATTCGTGGAAACCTTGATGTAGCCTTGCAGGCAGGCAAATTTTTCAACACCGATAATATGTATTTTATGGACTATAAACATTTTCTTGGCAACCGCACCCGGTTTGTTACCTCCGACCCGGTGGGAAGTTTCAGATTGATGGATTATTATCTCAACAGCACAGCCGACCAATATTTTTCGGCCAACGTGCATTATCACTTTAGAAAATTCCTCGCTACCCGGTTGGTTAAAGTGAGAATGATTGGAGTTACAGAAAATATATTTGTCACTTACCTCAACACCCCATCATCCCAAAATTATACCGAGTTGGGCTATGGCCTGGAAGGCATCCTGCGGCTGTTCCGCTTAGAGTTTGCCGCTGCTTTTCGCGATGGCAAGTACATAGAAAATGGTTTCCGTGTAGGCATTGCCACCCATGTGACAATTAATTTTAATGATTGACCCTTGGGTTAGTGGGTACACAAAATTAATTGGGGGGCATGGCCAAGCGAAACGCAAGGCCACCGGGCTATCCACTTCAATCTTTTTGCTTGCCACGCGCAAATCCTAAAAGCAAAAAGGATTTCCGTTCCTATCTCCTTGCCCGCTTACGCCAGAATAGATGCATAGGATGTATATTGTTCGCACCAGCGTTAGTTAACTTGGCCAGCGTTCACGAAATTTGAGCGATGATCATTTCCATTGACGAGTTTTTATCGCTGCGCAACAAGCTCCCGGTTGTGGATGTGCGCTCGCAAGGCGAATTTCAACAAGGTCATATCCGCAATGCCATCAACATTCCGTTGCTCAACAACGAAGAGCGCATTGCCGTAGGCACTGACTATAAACAGAAAGGCCAGAAGGAAGCTATCAAAACCGGGTTCAGGTTGGTGGGGCCGCGATTGGTGGATATCTTGAATGAAGCCGAACAGCTGGCCCAAGGAAAAGACCTTCTTGTGCATTGCTGGCGTGGAGGCATGCGCTCCAACAACTTCTCAAAGTTTGTGGAAATGGCTGGCATAAAAACCCACACCTTGAAAGGTGGATACAAAACTTACAGGAGCCTTGCCCTGGAGGCTTTTGACAAACCATTTCGGTTCGTAACAATAACAGGCTGCACCGGCAGTGGCAAGAGCGAAATATTGCGCTCGTTAAAGGCACACGGTGAGCAAGTGTTGGATTTGGAAGGTTTGGCCAACCATAAAGGTTCTGCGTTTGGTGGCTTGCTCATGCCACCACAGCCTACCACCGAACAATTTCAAAATGAATTGTTTGAAGAGATTTTATCCCTCGACCTCTCAAAACGAGTGTGGGTGGAAGATGAATCCATCGCGATAGGAAAAATATTTTTGCCTTCTCCACTTTGGAAATTATTCCATTACAGCCCGATGGTGCAAATGGAAGTCTCGAAAGAGGTGAGGGTGCAACGGCTCGTTAACGAATATGGCCCTGCGGACAGAGAAGAATTTTTGACCATCATGGGAAAAATAACCAAGCGCCTTGGAGGCCAGCATTACAACGCAGCCAAAGAAAAACTTTTGCAGGGCGATATGGCGGCAGTGATGGAAATTTTGCTCACCTACTACGACAAGGCATATCTGGCCAGCATTGAAGAAAGAAAGAAAAATGTTTTGTTAACAGTTCGCTGGGATGGAAAGGACAGCCATCAATTCGCACAAGAAATTTTGAACGCTGATTTTTAACTGATGTTACGCAAAACTAAATGCTGTGTCAGTTTGAGGCTCTCGAAAACTGACTTGAGAATCAAAATAGCCTTCGAGAACCTCAGGCTGACATTTCTTTCAATTGTTTTGCCAACATCCGTTTTTAAACCCAAGAAAATTTTCCAATGACCGAAATAAAACTCACACAGTATTCTCACGGAGCAGGGTGCGGCTGTAAAATTTCCCCTGCCGTGCTCGACAAAATCCTTCAATCGGATTTTGCGAAATCATCATTTCCCAATCTGCTGGTTGGCAACGAATCGAAAGACGATGCAGCCGTGTTTGATCTGGGCGATGGAAATTGTGTGATCAGCACCACCGATTTTTTTATGCCCATTGTGGACGATGCCTTTACCTTTGGAT
>JANOQB010000414.1:0-7380 GCA_031422215.1 Cytophagales bacterium
TATGTTAGCAATGGCTAATTCCGCGGCCCGTTGTTTTTTTTCTTCCTTCTGAAATGCAAGTTCCTTGTTAACATTGATTAACTCGTCAGATTTACTAATGCTATCCATAATGGAGGTTTGCTTTAAAGGTAGTCATAAAACTGATATAACGCCAATAGTAAAAACAGGTCAACAAACCAAGGCTTCACGTAAAATATTATCGTACACGAGCTTCGGTGAACTCAGCTAAATACCGGCATTGCGAAAAAGAACTGGGCTTCTCTTTCTTTCTTTCCCAAGTTTCACTGCATAGCCTTGTACATGGCTGACTCGGGAAGCAGCAGTATGAATATGAACACCGGGAGCAAAGCCAATACACAAAGTTATAAGTGAGTCTCGGCCGGAATGAGATAGTGGCTTCAGTAATAATATCAACAGAATATCTTTAATGAGCTTTAGCATAGAATGGTACACTTTAGAGCAATAAATACCACTACTGCCTAAAGCTGAAACGTTAGGCGTCATTTGCATAAACAGTTACTAATAGTTAACCTATATGAAGACCCTATTATTTATAACACTTATTCTTTTCAGCTGTCAGCTTCGGACAAGATACTCAGGCCAGCTTTGACGGTCATAAGTGGGAAGCACCCTACCTATTGCCGATACCAAAGGATTGGACTATTGAACGGTTTTTGTTGCCGCCTCTTTTTTGCACCTAGCATTAAGTATAAGGGTGTCGAGGATATTCGCTTTACGCCAGGTTGGGGCAAAGCCGGTAGTGAAGAATACTGGACTTATGCTTTTTTATGGTTTTTAGATGACGAACCATTTGTGAACAATGAAATAGACCCGTGACATCTATAAATAGGGTAAAACCCCTAAACCCGTCCGCAATAGCGTCCGTTCGCTAAAAGAAATAATGATTATAACTAATTGTATAATTGTACTATTTTTTGACCTTTTTTATAGTAGCCTCGACAGGAATCGAACCTGTATCAAAAGTTTAGGAAACTTCTATTCTATCCATTGAACTACGAGGCCAAAAATTTTAAAAGTTGTAGTCTCACCCAGAATCGAACTGGGATCAAGAGTTTAGGAAACTCCTATTCTATCCGTTGAACTATGAGACCTCCATTGCTAATTAGGGTATTTCAGCAGGAGCGCAAAACTAAGATTTTTTTTCCAAGCAACAGTACCGATCCATTGGGTTTATACCAAAGCGAATATCCAATACGGGCTTACTCATTTCTTGATAAACCTTTCGGCTTTGGTGCGCAGCAGGTCAATGTCGGCAGGAACTGCTATATCGGCATAAATATGTGCCGACAATTCGCGCACCACGCCCTTTTTATATCCAAGCCTTGATGCAATGGTTTCGCAAAAATCAATCTCATCGCGTATGATCTGCCCATCTGCCTTCATCATCCGTATCAGATAACACAAGTGCTCAAATTTTTCGTCATCGGTCATCACCCCAAAACCTTGGATTGTTTGAGGCCTTTTTATCATTTCATCAATTTCCGATTGGCTGATCTGGTTTGACTTTCCGATCAGGTGGATAAGTCGTGATTCACGCGCTTCAACAACATGGTCGATGGCAGCCAATGTTATCAGCACGTTCAACTCAAATTTTCTATCGAATAACATTGGGGAATAATTGTTAGAGGGATTGGGGCAAAAACAAGTTAAAGGTAAGTTTTTTAGGGATTTTAAAAAATCAACCTTATTCAATGGGAGCATTTCAAATTAACATAGTTGCCAGGTTTATAAGTAACTGGACAATTTACTACCTCCCGATAGCTATCGGGATTGCAGAAGGACTATTGGTAACTAAGCGTGTTCTGCCAAAATTCCTGTTTCTCCATTTCACCACTTCAAACCAAACAACGGATAAAAAACCCGCACCCGCACTGATCGCCAAATGAAACAAATCGAGTGGCTTGAACCCAAAAAAATCAGTGAGCGAAGGCACAAAAAGAAGCAGAGCCGCAAGCCCAACGGTAATAAAAATAATAAGAGGGACTAAGTTGTTTTTATACGTGGCCATAGTGATTACCGAATAATAAAATGAGCGGTTTACCAAGGTGAGGAAGATGTTGGCCGCGATGAGCACGAGGAATACCATGGTGCGCGTGGTTGCTTCGTCAAGCCCTGCCTGAACGGCATATTGATAAATTGAGATTGCACCGAGAGTGATAGCTAAGCCCTGCACAATACTGGTGGCCAACTCCTTCAAGTTGAAAAAAGTGGTTGTGAAAGGCCTGGGTTTCTGCTTCATTAAATTTTTCTCAAGGGGTTCGTTCTCATAAATTATTGAGCAGGTGGGCCCCATGATCAATTCAAGAAAGATGATGTGAATGGGCGAAAATAAAGTTGGGTAAACCCAACCTAATGCCAGAGGAAGAAACACAACCAGTATGATGGGAATGTGTATTGAGATAATATATTGAATGGCCTTTTTCAGGTTCGTGTAAATTTTTCTTCCCATGGCAATGGCATCCACCATGCGGGCCAGGTCGTCTTCCATCAAAATAAGGGACGAAGCCTGCTTGGCAATTTCCGATCCCTTTTTCCCCATCGAAATTCCGATGTGTGCCGCTTTCAGAGCAGGCCCATCATTTACACCATCGCCTGTCATGGCCACAATTTCACCTTTAGCTTTTAGGGCGTTGATGATTTTCAATTTCGCTTCTGGAAACATGCGCGTGAACATATTGGTGTTCTGTACCCGGGCTTCCAGTTCATCTTGTTGCATCGCCATCAGTTCTTCCCCATTCAGTGTTTGTTCTGCGCCCCGAAATCCGACCTGGCGTGCAACGGTGGCCGTGGTTGCTGCGTTGTCGCCTGTAAGGATTTTTACCTGGATGCCCGCGTTGTAAAATGAATCGAGTACATCTTTCATATTTTTTTTTGGTGGATCATAGAAAGCAACCAATCCCACAAACTTGAACTTGTATTGTTGTTGCTTTTCATAAAAGGCATTGCCTTCAAATTCGGTTGCGCCCACACCTAAAACACGGTAGCCCTCCAGCGCAAATTGATTGGTCACTTCTTCTATTTCTTTTTTTTCAATTTCATTCAGGTACGAAACATGGATCAACGCTTCGGGTGCTCCTTTGGCGGCCACGATGCGCTGGCCCAATGAATTCTCAAATACGTGCGTCATCATGGGTGGCCGACCGTCCAGAGGATATTCAAAAATCAATTTATAGGATGGCCGTTCTTCGGACGAAGCGCTGGCTGTGTAGGCTTCGTGCAACGCTACCTCCATGGGGTCGAAAGGTATCGGTTCGCTGGCCCACATGGCCAACCGGATAAGTTCTTTTTCTGGCTCACCGGCTGCTGCCGATGGAAGAGAAATTTTTTTGTTGGAATGAACGTAGAGTTTTGCCAGCGACATTTTGTTTTCGGTGATGGTGCCGGTTTTATCCACGCAAATCACCGTGGCGCTGCCCAATGTCTCCACCGTTTTTGTCTGCTTCACAATTATGCCGCTCTTCATCAGCCGCCAGGCACCCAACGCCATAAAGGTGGTGAATGCCACGGGTATCTCTTCCGGCAAAATGCTCATGGCCAGCGTAAGGGACTTGAGCAAACTGTCTAAAAAAATCCGGGATGTATAAAAGTTTATGCTCCATACAATCAGGAACACAATGGCACCGATCAATGCCATCTTTTTTACAAAGTTTCCGATCTGCACCTGAAGGGGCGTGCTCTCCTCTTTTATTTGCTCTATGCTCTTGCCAATTTTTCCGAGCCGCGTATTGTTTCCAATGGCCGATACGGTGCAAATGGCCAACCCACCCACCACGTTGGTGCCCTGATAAACGGTGTTGCTTTTTTCTTCCGCACTTTTGCTTACCGGAAACGATTCGCCCGTAAGGATTGCCTCATTGACTACGAAATCGTTGGAATGCACAACTACACCATCCGCAGGAATGGATGTGCCCTCCTCCACAATCATGGAATCACCGATCACAATTTCTTCACTGGCAATTTCTATTTCCTCACCGTTGCGAACGACTTTGCTTCGGGGTTGGGTTAGTTTCTTCAGGGCATCGATGGCATTGCGGCTGCGCGAGTCCTGATAAAATGAAATAGCCGCCACCAAGGCAATGGCCGAAACCATAAAAATCCCATCGCCTGGGTTGCCGCTCACAAAATAAATGGCCGATGCGGCCAACAGCATCAAGAACATCGGCTCCTTTAGCATGCCTTTGGCCGCTATCAAAAAACTATTCTCTTTTTTATGGTCCGTTTTGTTAAGTCCATGGCGCGAGCGCGACTCCAGCACTTGCTGGTCGGTTAACCCCTTCGAACTGAATTGATGAGATGGCATTTGTTACTTACGTTGATAGGCAAAAAAACTTGTGGCTTATGACAGATAGAGTGAGCTGTCCAATTGCCACGACCTTTAGGTCGTGGTTATTGGTAGGTAAACAGCAAGGGCTTTAGCCCAAATGAATCTTTGTTTTCACACCTCCCAATATATTCTTGCATCTATTTGGCTAAAGCCAACTTTATCTTTAATCAATTAAACCCACGACCTAAAGGTCGTGGCAACACCAAAACTACTTGATCCTTTTCATCAGCGCGATATAAAATCCATCAAACCCTTCCGATGGCTTTATCCATTTTTCTTCCAGCAACTCAAATTCGTCCTTACGTGATTCCAAAAATTTCTCCACTTGCTTTTCATTCTCCGAGGGAAAAATGCTGCAGGTGGAGTACACCATCAAGCCGCCCGTCTTCAGCATGATGCTATAGTCGATCAGGATTTTCTGTTGCAATTCCTTTACGTTCTCAATAAACTCTTGTGTCAATTTCCATTTTGCATCGGGGTTGCGTTTTATCACACCCAATCCCGAACACGGCACATCCAACAACAAGCGGTCGGCCGATTTCTCCAACCGCTTGATGGTTTTGGAAGATTCGATCACGCGCGGTTCTATGTTTGCCACACCGGCCCTGCGTGCACGTTTTTTCAATTCATCGAGTTTCCAGGCTTCGGTGTCCATCGCAATGATGCGGCCTTTGTTGTTCATGAGCGCGGCTAAGTGCAGCGTTTTTCCTCCGGCACCGGCACAGGCATCGATCACCCGCATGCCTGGTTCTACTTTTAAAAAAGGAGCTATCAGTTGCGAGCCGGCATCCTGAACTTCAAACAGCCCATCACGGAATTGCTGCCGTGTAAAAATATTTTGTCGCTCTTCCAAAATCAATGCATCAGCAAATCCATCGGGTGCATGGGTGATGATGTTTTCAATTTCCTCCAACTGCGATTGCAACACCTTACGGGATATTTTAAGTGTGTTCACACGCAATACTACTTTCGCTTCTTCATTCAAGGCGGTGAGCTCGTGGCCCCACGCTTTGCCCAATTCTTTTTCGCCCAACACGTCAAGCCAATCGGGTATGGACTCGCACACCTTCCGGTCTTTTTTTGCCAATTCATAATTTGCCTCAATTTCTTTGCGGCTCAGCCCATCCAGCTCTTCCCAATCCGGAAGCGTTACGTTGTTCCAAAGGCACCAAACCCCGAACAATTTCCAAAAATCGTTTTCCCCGGCATGCGATATTTCTTTAAAGAGCCGTTGCCACCGCACAATGTCGTAAATCGTTTCGGCAATAAAACGTCTGTCGCGCGCTCCCCATTTGGGGTTGCTCTTCAGGATTTTTTCAATAACCTTGTCGGCATATTTGTTTTCAGTGAAAATGGATTCAAGGCCTTGTATAACGGCTTCGGATAAGTTTCGATAAAGTTTCATGTAGCGTTTTTTTTGCAGCGATCACATGCCCACACATAGGCAATAATTTATGAATGTTCAGACTATAACCGATAGCCACCCCTCTCCTGTGAAGTGGGTTGGGGTAAGGTCGGAGATTTCAAGGAGGCAAGTTAAAAACAAGATGGCCATTCAACGTATTTTGGTGGAATGTTTTTAACTTGTGTTCCCTTCTACGGCAATTTTTATGAGGCGGACTTTCATAATTGTGTATAAACCTTATAAGGGCAAGGAGCAGGAACTGCTTCCGGCTGTGATAGCAAGCTACCGGGATTTGGTGAAGGGCGGTTATGTAACCTTGCAACCACCCAAGTTGATGAAAGCCATCAACAACTCCATTGTTTTGATTTTCGAATGGAAGGAAGAGCAAATGATAAGAAGAGCGGAGGCGGATCCTCTCATGCAGAAACACTGGATGACATTGAGCAAATTATGCGAATTTGAAAAGGCAATGAACCTGATTGAATTTCAGCAGCCGTTTTCAGAATTTGAATCCATAGAATGGACGGAATGATTTTTACTCGCCAACTAAATATTAAACCATAGTAACCATGAAGAGAAGAAACTTTATTCAGGCCAGCCTAACGGCCATCGCCACTGCAGCCATGGCGGCCCCCACTTTAGCACAGGCAAAACCGGCCCCGGGCAAACCATTCAAACTGAACTATGCCCCGCACGATGGCATGTTTAAAAATCACGCAGGTGCAGACTTTGTAGATCAGATCAAGTTCATGGCCGACCAGGGTTTTCGCGGTATTGAAGACAACGGCCTGTTGGCGCGGTCCGTGGCTGAGCAAGAACGCATTGGCAAAACCCTTGCACAATTGGGCATGACGATGGGTGTGTTTGTGATCGATGGTGGCGACAACTGGAAAACATCGCTCGCCACGGGCAAGCAGGAATTCAAAGACAATTTTATAAAGACCTGCAAAACTTCGGTGGAGGCAGCCAAGCGGGTAAATGCAAAATGGGCCACCGTGGTGCCGGGATTTTTTGAACGCAAAATGCCGATGGGCATCCAAACTGCCAACATCGTAGATGCACTGCGAAGGGGCTCAGAAATTTTAGAGCCCAGTGGTTTGATCATGGTGCTGGAGCCGTTGAGCGATACGCCTGAACTTTTTCTTCGCTTCTCCGATCAGACGTATGAGATATGCAAGGCGGTGAAAAGCCCTTCGTGCAAAATCCTTTTCGACATGTACCACATGCAGCGCAACGAAGGCAACATCATCAACAATATAAATTCCTGTTGGGATGAAATTGCCTACTTCCAGATTGGCGACAATCCGGGCCGCAAAGAACCAACCACAGGCGAAATGAATTACAAAAATATTTTCAAACACATTTACGATAAAGGATTTCGCGGCATCATGGGCATGGAACACGGAAACGCGAAGGAAGGAAAAGAAGGAGAACTGGCACTGATCAATGCGTATCGGGAGAGTGATGGGTTTTAGGGATTGGGGAATTAGGTATTGGGCATTTGGTATTGGGTATAAGGTATCATCCAATTCATCAAATTTGAATTTTTGATTTTTGATTGATGAATTTTGATTTTGTGTTTGGCATTGGGCATTAGAAAGTGGGGAGGTACCATCCACTTCATCAAATT
>JANOQB010000415.1:0-5083 GCA_031422215.1 Cytophagales bacterium
CAGTCCGGCACAAACACCGCCCGCTATTTTGCGCTTCTTATCACGAAATAATTTTTTGGATGCTTCTTTGGTTGCCGATCCGGATGATTGGCTTTGGTTATTTTTGCTTTCTGATGAAGCAAATTCACCGGTGCCCAGCTCTTGCTCTTCGGCAGCTTTAAAGTCGCTCACACTTCCCATGGTGGCCGTTAAGCTGCTCACATCTTCGGCTGTGATCACCTGCTTGCCCTCGTTTAGTTTTGCCAAAAATATTTCGGCTATGCGGCTTTCAATGTCGGACAAGATTTCGCTGCTGTCCTCAAAGGAAGCAAAATAGCGTTTGATGGAATCGAGGTATTTTCGAAGGTTTTCGTACCCGTCTTCTTCAATGTGAAAAATGATGCCGCTGATGTTGATACTGATATTCTTTTTCATAGTCGAACGATCGTTGTGAGCAGGTTTAATTGGAAGTTAGCTAATGGATTTTGATTTTATCATTTGAGTGGAGTGAAAAAGGTCTTCCCAGGTTTCGCTCAACCCGTTCAGAAATTTAGTGCCATCTTCAGTCAGTGTATAATATTTGCGGGGTGGCCCCGATTTGGACTCCACCCATTTGTACTCCAGCAGCCCCGCATTTTTCAACCGGGTGAGGAGAGGATACAGTGTGCCTTCAACCACAATCATTTTGGCGGCCGTCAATTCGTTCAACATGTCCGAGGCATATACTTCACCGCGTGAAATGATATGCAGGATGCAATATTCCAATATGCCTTTTCTCATCTGTACTTGCGTGTTTTCAAGATTCATACAACCAATTGTTAAATATCCGAGCTCAGGGTGTTATACGCGAAAGTACTATGTATGGCCAAGTACTGGATGAGTTTTTTCACTTTATTTTTAAAACACCTTTATTTTCAATGATTTTAAGGTTTAATGATGTCTGTTACCAGTAATTTTGGGATTGTATATAGATGCCTTAGATCCTTTATCAAGACACGGTGCGGTTTGTTTTCCTGTTTTTATGGTTCGCTCTCTTAGTTCCCTTTCGGGGATTTTCTCAATATGCCAATGATTGGGTGCGGCCTGGTCAATCGTATTACAGGATTCCAGTGGCAAAAAATGGGATTTATAAACTAACCCAAGCTGACCTTCAAAGTGCTGGTGTGCCGGCCTCGGTGGATCCGCGGCTGATCCAACTTTTTCATCGTGGCAGGGAGCAATCCATTTTTGTGCAAGGCCAGGCCGATGCAGTATTAAACCCCGATGACTATCTTGAATTTTTTGGCCAGGCCAATGACGGCACACGCGATAAAATTTTATACAAGCCAAGCACTTCTCAACCGCATAACTACTACAACCTCTTCAGCGATACCACGGCCTATTTTTTAACGTGGAGCATTGGTGCTGTGCCAGGAAAGCGGGTTGTTTTTTTCGATGAAAGCAACGTGGCCAATATTCCGAACGAAGTTTTTCATAATGAAGAGCGATTGGTCATTAACAAGAATCAATATTCGGGTGGATTTACCCAAAGCGATTATCTTCAGTTCACTCATTTTGATGTGGGCGAAGGATGGACAGGCAACGCAATTTCTCAAGGGCAATCGATTGACTATACCGTTGATCTCATTACCAATAAGGAGATTGGATCGGGCAATCCTCAATTGGAATTGTTGCTTGTAGGCCGCGATCCCATTTCGCACTTGGCACAAATTTTTGCAGGGCCTGATATTGGTGTTTTGCGCCAGATAGGCTCACATAATTTTGCTGGATATGAAGCGGTAAAACTTTCGTTCGCACTCAATTGGAGCGATATTGGAAATGATGGTAAATTGGTTGTGAGGCTTTCCGCATCATCCGCTGTTACCAACCGGCCACAGTTTAGCACCTCTTATCTCAAGATAGTGTTTCCACAAAATTTTCAATCAAATGCCTTAACGGAAAAATTCTTTTACACACAGCCAAAACCTTCCGGCAAATTGTTTGTGGAGTGGGGGAGTGCCCCTTCGTCCATGCGGGTGTGGGATGTCACCGATCCTTCCGCTATCGTCTCGGTAGGCACACGGGTTTCCGGAATTAATCTTACTTCGATGGTGCCTTCTGCAGAAGCAGCCCGAAGGCTTTATGCATTTACGGCAACCAGTACACCTTCCATCAGGAAAGTAAATTTTAGGTTGATCGATCCTGCGCAAGCAGACTACCTAGTTATTTCAAATAAGTTGTTGATGAAGCCTGCCTTGGCTTATAGCGATCCGGTGAAGGAGTATGCAGGCTTTCGTGCGTCTGCTCCGGGTGGATCGTATGATACGCTTGTGGTTTCGGTCGATCAATTGTACAATCAATTTAATTATGGTGAAACATCACCTGCAGCCATTTATGAATTTATGCGCTTCATGGTGGAGAAAGGCCAGCCCAAATATTTGTTCCTGATAGGCAAAGCACGCGATGTAAATTCCGGTTTTCATCGTTTGACAAATCCGGGGTCGAATGTTTTTAAAGACCTTGTGCCCACGGCAGGCATGCCAGGTTCGGATATGAATTTTACGGTGGGGCTTTCAGGAACTAACTATGAGCCTGCCGTGCCAACGGGCCGGTTATCTGCAACCACGCCCATGCAGGTGGCCAATTACCTTAACAAGATCAAAGAAATTGAAACGGCCAGCACCATACAGACATGGCAAAAAGAAGGCCTTCACTTAAGCGGTGGCATCCGGGATTTTGAACTTCCTATTTTTCGCTCCTACTTAGATGGCTACAAAGCGAGGGCGGAAGGAAATTACTGGGGAGGTGAAATCAGCACGTTGGCTAAGCGCGATCCATCGCCTTCAGAGTTGATCAATATTTCTCAAAAAGTAAATGAGGGTCTTAACATCGTCACTTTTTTCGGGCATTCGTCCCCAAGCCTTATCGATATCGATGTTGGGTTTGTTACCAATCCTGTTTTAGGGTATAGCAATCAAGGCAAATATCCGGTGTTCCTCATCAACGGGTGCAATGCAGGCGAGTTTTTTTTGAACGGTGTCATCTTTGGTGAAGACTGGATCAATGCGCCCAACAAAGGGGCAAGGAATTTTATTGCGCACAGTTCGTATGGCTTCGTGTCATCACTGCGAAGCTATTCCGATTATTTTTATAAGATTGGTTTTGCCGATTCGGTGTATATAAAAAAGGGTATTGGCGATGTGCAAAAAGAAGTGGCGCGTCAATATATGTTGTCAGCTCCGCAAACAATTTCAAACATTACACAAGTCCAACAGATGGTTTTGCTGGGCGATCCTGCCGTGCGCCTGTTCAATTATTCCGATCCAGATTATGAAATCAAAAACTCTTCGCTTTCTTTATTTTCGTTTGATGGCAAGCCAATCACAGCCCTTAGCGATTCATTTGCCATTAAAATTATAGTAAGCAATCTTGGTGTTGTAAAAAACAAGCCGCTTAAAATTAGAGTCACTCGCTCGTTTGCCGATGGCACAACATCGGACTACGATTCAATTTTTTCACCGGTAATAAATTTAGATACGTTGATGTTCAAAATCCGAAAAGCAGAAAAATTAGCCACGGGCAACAATTCTTTTCTGGTGAAGGTGGACCCTGAAAACAAAATCAACGAGTTGAATGAAAACAACAACGAAGCAACACTCACAACCTTTCTATCATCTAATGCCACGCTAAATCTTTTTCCCAGCAATTTTGGTATTGTTGATCAACCATCTGTCAGATTTATCTGGCAATCCAGCAACCCGCTTTCGTTGAAGCGCGATTTTCAATTTGAAGTGGACACCACGCTCACCTTCGACAGTCCGTTCAAAATTAAAAAAACTGTTTCAGGCAAAGTGCTTGCTCACACTACCGTCACACTATTGAATTTAGATTCAACGGTCTATTACTGGCGCACCCGGTTCAATAAGCCTGCCACAGAAGAAAGCAATGAGTGGAGCGAGTCTTCCTTCTCCTATATAAAGGACAGTCCCGAAGGGTGGGCACAGTTGCGGAAGGGACAGGCGCAAGAAAATTCCTTTAGCGGGATCATCTTTGAAGGCGAAGGCAAGCCGTTCCGGTTTGAAGAGAGCAAAACGTATGTAGAGATAAAAACTTTCGGAAGCCAAAACCCTTTGCCTGCCAGCGATGTATCAATAAAAATAAATGGATCGGAATACAACATCGGCATTCAGGGCTTCCCATGCCGCAACAATACGATTAACCTGGTTGCCTTCAACAAAACAACCGCAGTGCCATACACCGGCATACCAACTTTTTATCCACGGGTATGCGGCCGCGAACCACAGTTGATAAACAGTTTTGCAGCCACTGAGCTGGAGACTGCTTTGGACGATGATATCGAAGGCTTTGTTAACGCCCTGGGCGTTAGCGACTCGGTAGTGATTTTTTCCATTGGAGATCCAGGTTACGCTACATGGCCCGCTTCGGTGAAGTTAAAACTTGGGGAGTTGGGAGTAGCACTTTCTGAGCTTAATGCCCTTCAATCGGGGGAGCCAATAATTATTTTTGGAAAAAAAGGTGCACCGCCAGGATCTGCCTCTGTTATACGCTCTCCATTATCGCCAGCCAACGAGCAATTGATTTCAGTATCAAAAGAAATTACCGGAAGGAAAACCAAAGGTGCCATGAAATCAGTTTTGGTTGGCCCGGCATTTCAATGGGATAAATTTCTGTTTGAACAACCCGTGGGAGAAATCTCCGATAAAGTAAAATTTCTGATTTACTCGGTCGATACGTCTGGTAAGGAAACCCTGCTATCGGGCAACAGCCCAAGTGGTTTTGACTTGAGCAATTTGACGGCTAAAGATTTTCCTTATGTGCGGGTAGTGTTTGAAGCCGAGGATGAAATCAATCTCACTCCGGCAGTATGGAAAAACTGGGTGGTGGTTTATGAGCCCCTGCCTGAAGGTGTGCTTTTTTATAAGGGAACATTGATACCACAAAGTGTTCAGGAAGGCCAGCCGTGGAGCGCTCGGTTTGCTTTCGCGAATATTTCATCCAACCCATTCGAAGACTCATTGAAAGTGGAGATGGAGGTGGTCACTCAGGAAACCCAACATAAACAAGCCAAGGTTTTTGAGATTAACGCACCCGCCCCAGGCGACAC
>JANOQB010000416.1:0-9819 GCA_031422215.1 Cytophagales bacterium
GTGCCATACGCATTTTACTTTGCCGCTTGCTAAATTATCCTCTGCACAGCATGGACATGTTTGAACACCAAAACCTTTGTCTTTATGAACTTGATTTTACGGGTTCGATGTTTTCGGTGAAGAAATACAATGACACTGCACACTTGGCATCCATAAGTGAGATAAAGCAACCGATAGTGGAAAAGGATTACATCGTAGCCTCACCGAAGGGTTGAAGTTTCTGCACTTTTATAACAATCGCAAGAAGCCTAATTGACTTTGCCACTTTATGGGTGCGTTCACATGCTTTAAGGCTGCTTAAACTAAAAATGCCCTGCTATTTTAGCAGGGCATTTTTAGTTGACACAAATTTGAATTGTTATTAGTTGGGTTGTCGTATTCCCGTACCGTAATGAACGTCATTGATATATTTCAATCCGGTTTTAGTTTGCATGGCAGCACCTTTGGTTGCTAAGAAACCTTCTGCCCCAGTAGGTGTATTCCCTTCAACATATCCGGTGCCCCCGTTGGTAATGGTCACCCCGGTTATCTGTCCACCCGATACGGTTGCAGTTCCTGTAGCACCTCCTCCAATAGCAGACGTAAAAGTAACTAATGGAGCCCCCGTATAATTGTTTCCTCCGTTTGCTATGGTCACACCCGTTACCACACCACCAACAACAGTTGCAAAACCCTGGGCACCACTTCCCGAAACAAGAGTAATAGTTGTGCTTCCCGGAGTATAACCCGAACCGCCATTGGTAATAGTAATGCCAACCACGCGACCTTCGGCTATAACTGCTGTTCCCGCTGCACCTAAGCCATCTCCCTCAATACGTACTACTGGTGGCGATACATAGTTCGCTCCCTGAGAAATTATTTCAGCAGAGATAATCGGGCCGCCCGATAGCAGTGCTTGTGCATTAGCGCCACTTCCTGCATTGATGGTGATGGTTGGAGCCGAAGTATAACCAGAGCCGGCATTGGTCACTGTTATTGAAACAACAAACCGGCTGTCAACAATGGCGGTTCCTGTTGCGCGCACACCATTTGGCCGTTGTGGGGCACTGAATGTAACAGTGGGTGGGTAGGTATAATTAACGCCAGATGCAGTGAGGACTATGTTTCCAATGGATTGTCCTGAATAAATTCCAATTCCAACAGCAGTCACACCACCGGCAGGAGCAGCACCAAAAGTAACTGCTGGATTGGTGGTATAGCCAGAGCCCGCATTCGTGATTGTCACTGAAGTTACACGGCCCGCAGCATCAATCACGGCAGTTCCAAGTGCTGTTGTTCCTGTTCCACCCGGAGCACCGAAAGTAACGGTTGGGGCAACTGTATAGCCGGAGCCTGAATTATTAAAAAATACGCCAGTAATTGTACCATTGGCTATTAATGATGTGGTAGCTGCTGCACCAGATCCAGAAATCAAATTGACGGTTGGTTGAAAGGTATAACCCGTGCCACCTGATGTAAGGGTAATACCGCTAACCACTCCATTGGATACCACTGCAGTAGCAGTAGCCCCAGTGCCATCGCCTACAATCTCAACCAAAGGTGTGCCCGAATAACCCGATCCCCCATCTATCACGTTGATGCGATCTATAGTTTCCGGTGAAGAAATTACCGGGGAGGCAGCTGCGCCACTGCCTGCATTGAATGAAACCAATACACTTCCCGCAGCAGGTATCGCTGTTGGGGTATAGGCAATGCCCGGGAAAATATTTCGGTATGTGGTGGCTGTATTGAAAGGGCTTGTTTGAAACAACGTTTGATCGGCCGCTACATCAGAATATTGCAAGGTAATTGGCAGGCCGTCAATGGCCGAAGGAACTGTTATGGTATAAAGACCATTGGCCAAAGTGCCTACAACGCCAGTGCTATAATTGGCCTGCATAATTTCACCCACAAAGATTTTCTTGGCAGAAGTGACAGGCAGGGGAAAAATATTGGCCAATGCCGTGGTTAGAAACCGGTTTGAGAAAGTGCTTTGGGTGGCATCAATGCCAACCATTAATGTAGTGCCATCAGGGGCCAATTCACGGTTCTTATTGGTAAGGTTTGTCTGGATGGTGGCTTTTCCGGAAATGCTAGAAGTATTTGCTCCTGCCGTTTCAAATATCGGGATTATGTTTCCCACAAAACTGATTGAAGGATTAGGGGTATCATCAACAATGCCCACGGCAGCTATATAGCTCACTTTTGTAAACCCGGCTTTTTCTATGGAAATATTTACTGCGCTTCTAAAGAAGCCGTTGAATACAACCATTCCCGAAGCATCGGTGGTGTCTTTTAGGGTTTTGCCAAACTGGCTGATGGTAACAAAGGCATCGACCAGTGCCGACTGTGTGTCGCTTGTGCGGCCAGGGCCTGTTGGGTTGGCAAACATAGTTGATGTTGAGCCATTCACAACAGTGATTGCGTAATTAACTATTCCGGCTGCATTGATCCGCCTCAGCGAATCACTTACACGAAGCGAATCTGCCAAAAAAGCTAGTTTGTCTTTTCTCAATTCTTCTAAGGAAGGTGCATCATCTTTGCAAGACCAGATCGCAGATCCGAAAACCAAGGTGATGAGGATAAGTAATAAGTAATTTGTTTTGTGAGGAGTTTTCATATTGAATTGGTTTTTAATTGAACAAATAGATTATTTCTTTAAAACAAGGTTACGGAAACATTAAAACTTAAGGTGGATAAGTAAAGATTGTCGCCCCACTCATCGAACGTGTTTTTCAAGCTATATACACTTTGAACATCCGGTTTGTTTACATTATTGAGATTATATTGATACCGGAATTCCAGCGATACCGGTTTGGAGAAAAGTACAATCTCACCCGCAAGGCCCCCGATAATTCCATATTGGCTTTTCTTGAAATATGAATTCATACCAGTTCCCCCCACGTATTCCACAGGATTGTACCCGATCACCCTGGCCACATTGGTGAAACTTTCCCTAGTATAAACCGTGTAGCTGTAAAAACCGCCCAGTAATAATTTTGGTTGAATGGCATCTGCGTTGAGTGAAGGAATGCCAAGCTCTGCCAACACAGGTATTTGAATGGAATGAAATCTAATTTTGGCACCGGTGTGATATAGGTCAGGTATAATAACTGAATAGTCAATCAGATTGGCACCTTGCTGATTATATAAGAGTTCGGCCCTTACTTTTAAGAAATCGGTAATCTGCATCTTGGCAAAGCCTCCCACATTAAACCCGGGCACCACATCATATTTGTTGTTGGCACGGAACGAATTGAAATTGATGCCGGCTTTGGCACCTCCTGTAATCTGGGCAAACGATGACACTGACAACCCAATTGAAAAAGTAATTAATACAAGGCGGAAGATTTTCATTTGATTTCGTCTTTGATGCAACAAATATGATACAAGTCTTGCTTATTGTAAATACCCTTTTCAGGGTATTTTTTTTTGAAGTGTTCAATATTAATATTGTGAAATATTAAAGTTCAATGCCATTTGCTATATTGTTTGTTAAGACAACATTTTGATTAAACGTCCTTCTGGGCATTCTGTAAATTAAGAAATTTAAATTACAAAACTTTTTAAAATATGAAAAAAATATTGATCCCCGCCATTATGTTGATTGCTTCAGCCAGTTTTGCGCAACAAGAAAAAGGAGACTTGGCCGTTCAATTCTCCGGAAACTATTATTCCCAAAAAATAACATTTGGGAATGAAAAGGAAAAATTCTTTGCGGGAAATATCTATGTGAAGATAGGAAAATATTTTACCCAAAATTTAGAATTGGGGGTAAAGCCAAACATCACGTTCACACCTGATTACGAAAGCAAAATCGTAAAAGGCGAAATCGTAACCGAAAAGAAATTAAGAATGGATGTTGGCTTTGGTCTCTATGGCACGTATTCGTTCCTGACAGCCGATGCCAAAATGATGCCCTATGCAGGCGCGGAAATAAGTTATGTTCCTGCAGGCAAGGAATCAACCATAAACCTGGGGCCTTATGCCGGTGTAAAATATTTTCTCACAGAAAAAATCAATATTGACGGCAACATGAGCTACCTCCTCAACTTGGGCGATACCTATGGCCGCGATGTTGATACTAAAATTGGAGGGCTGTTCAATTTCAACCTGGGTATAGGAGTAATTTTAGGTAAGCTGAGATAACAAACGCAACTCTAGTGTCGTGTCAATTTAATATTATCGGCTTGGAAAAACCCTTGAAGGTTCAGACTTATCATAAACCTCTGATCTTAAAAAAGTAAATATCAACAGATGAATAAAATAAACGCATGTTTTACTTTTTGCATTCTGGTGAACATTTTTGCCGGGAGCCTTTACGCACAAGACATCTACCTGACACCTTTCAAAAAAATCAAGGTGGGTGATAAAGAAATTTCCTCTATTTCATTTTCGTCCGATGCATCATCTTTTGCAGCCGCTGACACAAAAGGAATGATTTCGTTGTTGTCGGTTGCAACGGGTGACTCGCAAGGGAAAATTGCAGGCACGGCCCCCGCATTGCTGCACGATTTTATAAACGACAACAAGAATTTTATCCTGCTCGACAACGCAGGAAGGTTAACAAAATTTAATACCGAGAATAAAGAGTCCACCTCCACAGCATTCTCAAAAGGACTGAAAGTAGCTTCGTTAGATCCCAGCCAGAACTACCTTACTTTTATCAACAAGGAGAATGGACTTGAAATTTATGACCTCACAGCAAGCATGACATCGGGCAGGATTCAAAAAATAGCAGGTATGGAAAGTACTTTGTTTTTAGGGTACGACCGTTTTGGCCAGCAATTAGCAGCCATCAATAAAACAGGAGACGCCATCACCTGGAACCCACTCAATCAGCAATTGCTCCGCCAGCTAAAACTTCAAAGTGGTGAATACGGTGGCTCGCGCTCGGTCGTTCAATCTGCATCAACCAACAGCAGTGGCGATCTTTTTTTGATAGGACTGCAAGAAGTTTTTATACCGAAAGGTGGAATGCAAGGGCGAAATCAACCGGAGCGCAGAAACATGATTGTTGCCTATGATTGGTTGAGTGGCACAGAGGTGAAGCGTGTGCCCCTACGCTACCGCCCAGATGGAATTGCCCTGGGCCCAGGGCCGATGCACGTGGCTTATTTTTCTTCTGACACACGCACCATTGAACTGCTGAACATGGACAAAGCGGTGGTGAGCAGCAGCGTGTCTGTTGATGAGAGGCCAACCAGTATTTCCATGTCGGATGATAACAGTCTACTCGCTGTGGGTACCATGGCAGGTAATGTTTACCTCTATGAAATAGTTCGCAACAATCCACCGGAAGTTAAAATAACCAAGCCTGCGATCGGCAGGAACATTGGCGACCAGATTGTAAAAGAAACAAATATAAAAATTGAGGGCCTTATTGACGGTACCGATAAAATTTCAAAAGTATTTATAAATGGTGAGCAGGTGCCAGTGGATATGAGCCGCGGGTTCTCGTCCAATGTAAATCTTTCGAAAGGAAAAAACAGGATCAATGTTTCTGTTCATAACACGCAAGGCATTGTAACAGATAAAGATTTTTATCTCACATGCGAGCCAGGTGTCCAACAAAAAACGGCTGCCCTGCCATTGGTCAAAGGAAGACGTGTAGCCTTGGTGATTGGCAATGCCGGCTACGCAAGTGCTGCTAAACTCAACAACACGGTGAATGATGCAAACAGCATGGCGAAGGCCCTTACCGAACTTGGTTTTGAAGTTGCAAAAATTACAGATGGAAGCTATGAGCAAATAAAAACTGCCATCTACACCTTTGGTGATCGCATCCAGGATGTGGACGTTTCCATTTTCTATTATGCAGGCCATGGATTGGAAGTGGATGGAACAAACTATCTCGTTCCTGTGGACGCAAACATCACCTCTGCCTTGGACGTAAAGTTGAAAGCGATTCCGATGACCGGTGTGTTGCGCACGATGGAATTTGCGAATGATGAAGGCCTGAACATGATCATTCTTGATGCTTGCAGGAACAATCCATTTCCCACAGGCAAACGCAGTGGCGGATCAGGACTTGCCCGCGAGCAGGCACCCAGCGGAACGCTCATTGCATATGCAACCGATCCAGGGTCGGTTGCTTCCGATGGCGACAAAGTGAACGGCCTTTACACCGGGGAACTCATAAAACAATTGAACATTTCGCAGCGCATAGAAGATATTTTCATGAACACCCGCAACTCTGTGGAGAAACTTTCAAATGGTGGCCAGCGCCCGTGGGAAGAAGCAAGGCTTAAAGGGGTTTTTTATTTGAGGTGATAGTAGTTTCACCTTCCAACTAGGCAATTTGACAATATCATGCGATGGTAATGTAGCTATTGTCATTTGTCAATGCATGAAACGAAATTTTATCTTAGACGTCACACGCCACTTTTATACAGCATTCAAAGAACTATCCATTCTTGAAATTCGCTAAACTCCCACCAAGACGGATCTTTAATTGATGGCCCACTGCCGGGGAAACAAAACTATTTAAATACTGGCACCAAAATGGAACTCGTGTTTCCCATAGAAATCTATCATTCAAAATTCCATTGCGTTTAATTTAAAATCAAAAATCATGAAAACTCCGATATCAATAACCAATCCCGGGTTTGTTTTCGTTTTGCTATTTCTTTGTGGCTGTGCCATGAACCCAGTAACGGGAAGAAAGCAGTTTGTTCTGATGTCGGAGGCGCAGGAAATTGCGATGGGAAAAGAATCTGATCCCCAGATAGTGGCGTTTTTCGGATCGTATAATGATCCTGCTCTACAAAAATTCATCACCCAAAAAGGCTTGGAGATGGCTGCCGTTTCGCACCGTTCCAAATTGACCTATGAATTTAAAATCGTGGACTCACCCGTAATCAATGCGTTTGCTGTTCCAGGTGGCTATGTGTATTTCACGCGAGGGATTATGGCACACTTCAATAATGAGGCGGAGTTTGCAGGGGTTTTGGGTCACGAAATAGGCCATATCACTGCGCGCCACTCGGTAATACAACAACGAAATGCGATGCTGGGCCAACTCGGAATTATTGCCGGTGTGATTTTAGTGCCGGAGCTTTCTCAGTTTGTGGAACCGCTTTCGGCTGGGATGCAACTGGCATTGATGAGTTTTGGCCGCGATGCTGAACGGCAATCGGATAAACTCGGTGTAGAATATTCTTCCCGCATTGGGTATGATGCTACCGAAATGGCGGGCTTTTTTAAAACGTTGGAGCGACAGCAGACCGTGGCCGGTGGAGAAAAAGTTCCTGAGTTCTTGTCCACCCACCCTTCTCCGGAAGAACGAAATGCAACCGTGGCCAAATTGGCCATAGAGTGGAAAAATAAATTGAAAATGACCAACGCGAAAATCAACAGAGAAACCTATTTAAAGAGAATTGATGGATTGATTTTAGGCGAAGACCCAAAGCAAGGTTTTGTCGAAAGCAATTTTTTTTATCATCCCTTATTAAAGTTTCAATTTTCAATTCCGAGCGGATGGAAACTACAAAATACTCCACAACAAGTGCAGATGGCTCCACAGAATGGAGAAGCACTGCTAATGCTCACGCTTGGTGCGGGCACTTCGCTGGAGGACGCTGCACAAAAAACACTGGAACAATTTAAACTTCAACTCGTAGAATCAAAAAAAGAAACCATTAATGGGTTGGCATCCTTGCTTATGGTGGCGGATCAAAAACAGGACAAGGGCACGATCCGCGTACTGTCGGCTCTCATTCAATTTGATGCTAACATTTATAGTATGATGGGCATTTCGGAAATATCAAAATTCTCAAGTTACGAGTCGGCATTCCTTTCTACCATCCGCAATTTCAAAGAATTGAAAGAGGCAGAAAAACTTACCAGAAAACCCGAAGTGGTTCGGATAAAAACGGTGCCACAACAAATGACTTTGCAGACCGCACTTCAAAATTTCAATATGCCAACAACGCGGTTTGAGGAATTGGCAATTCTAAATGGGATGCTCCTGAGCGAGCAGCTTGGCAAAGGAACCCTTATCAAAGTAATTGAGAAATAGAATTTGAATTCTAGCGAACCACAAAAGACCGCATGGATACCGATCCCATCTCTGTCTTTTCGTTGAAGAACGAAATCTGTTCATTTTTTCCCTGCTGGGCAATGGCATAAATCAAAGGCAGATAGTGATCATGTGTGGGCACTGCAAGTCGTGCGGCATTTCCAATTTTAGCATAGTTAATGATTCCATCGTGGTTCTTGTCCAGCAAAAACAATTTGATCTTTTCGTCAAACTCGGTGGCCCAGTCGAAGGTTTTGCCAGAGAAATCCAGCAGCCCGAGATTATGCACAATGTTGCCGCTGCCAATGATCATCACACCTTTTTTGCGCAGTTCATTTAATTCTTTGGCCAACTCATAATGGTATTGCATGGGCTTATAATAATCCAAGCTCAACTGAAACACAGGTATGTCGGCCAGTGGGTACATGGGTAACAGAAAACTCCACGTGCCATGGTCGAGGCCCCATTCAAAATCGGAATGAACTGAAGTTTTGGTCACTATTTTTTTGGTCAGCTCGGCAAAGTCGGGAGAGCCAGGTGCAGGGTATTGCGCATCGAACAGGGCTTGTGGAAATCCTCCAAAATCGTGAATGGTTTTTGGCCGCTCCATGGCAGTTACGCGTGTGTCGCGTGTGAGCCAATGGGCAGAGATGGTGAGAATTGCTTTGGGCCTTGGCAGCTTCTTGCCTAATTCTGCCCACTTGCGCGTATAGTCATTTTGCTCGATGGCATTCATAGGGCTTCCATGCCCAATAAACAAAGCCGGCATAATTTCTTCAGATGGGGTCAATCCATCCATTGAATTCATAAAAGAAGTAAGGGTGCCCATAGTACCGATTCCAAAAAGTGTGTTTGAAAGAAAATCCCTTCGTTGCATACCGCAAAGTAAACAGAACCAGTTTGATATTAATTCCTTGCGAGTAAGTTTTACTTTTTTAATCCCGCTATATTTACAAGCATTGATGAGCAGCCAACAATCCGATCTCTTTGATTCCACTGGCAATGATACCCTCTTTGCCGTGGTTGTGTTGCCCGTGCCCATAGCGAAACTTTTCACCTACCGCATACCGGCCGACATTAACGCTAAATTAAAAACCGGCCAGCGGGTGATTGTTCCATTCGGGCAAAAAAAAATCCTTACCGGTGTGGTGGTGTCGCTGCACCAACAGCCTCCCAAAGAATACGAAGCAAAATACCTGTTGGAGATTTTGGATGAACATGAGGTGATTTATGCGCAGCAGTTTCAACTATACCAATGGATTGCCGACTACTACATGTGCACTCTGGGCGAAGTGATCAATGCGGCTCTGCCTTCGGGCTTAAAGCTTTCCAGCGAGTCTATGGTCCAATTGAAACCCGGCTTCAGCTTGGAAGAATCCAATTTTGATTTTTCTGAAAAGGAGCGCGCGTTGTTGGGAAGATTAAAATCCGATACGCTCAGCTATTCGGATATTTCAAAATTGTTGGGCGTAAAATCCATTTTCAATATTTTAAAATCTTTATCCTCCAAAGAAGCCATCATCCTGTTTGAGGAAGTGAAAGAAAAATTCAAACCCAAGACCGAAAAGCACGTGCGGTTAAATCAGTTGCATGCGGATAAGAAAGGACTTGAAACATTGTTTGAATCCATCGCTTCAAAGCCAAAGCAAGAAGCGGTGTTGCTAAAATACTTACAGGAAGTACCTGTGTTCTCTCACCCTGAATTAAACCAGCAAGGGCTGCTCAAATCCAAACTAGTGGAAGGCGAAATTTCAGAATCTTCCATACAAACATTGATCAAAAACAACATCCTTGAAGAGTTTGATGTGATCGTGCCCCGC
>JANOQB010000417.1:0-4592 GCA_031422215.1 Cytophagales bacterium
GATTATCCAAACATTCATGGATTTCAAACTGCGAGGGCTAAGGAGTCCTGAAATTTCCAAAACAGTAGAGCGTTTTTAAAATTACCTTTCACTACCATGCGCCTGAAAAATAAAATCATTATTGTAACCGGAAGCACCACGGGAATAGGAAAAGCAATCACACTGCGTTGCGTTGCCGAAGGTGCGCAGATTATTGTACATGGTTTGGAGCGTGATCTTGGCGAAGCCTTAGTGAAAGAAATTGGAGCGGACAAAGCCACCTTGCACATAGAAGATATTGCGGTTGAAGGAACTGCGCAGCGATTAGTTGATTTGGCCATAAAAACCTATGGAAAATTGGATGCCATTGTGAACAATGCTGCGATGGTTGTGTCTTCCAATATCCACACAACCGATCTGAAATTTTTTCGTCATGTGTTGGAAGTGAATACCCTTGCTCCCTTCGCCTTGATCAAGGCCGCTCTTCCACACCTTAGTAAATCGCATGGATCTGTGTTGAACATCGGGTCGGTAAATGCCCACAGTGGCGAACCTAATCTTTTGCCCTATAGCGTATCCAAGGGTGCGCTAATGACCATGACCCGTAACCTGGGGGACACTTTGCACCACGATCATGGAGTTCGCGTCAATCAGATAAACCCTGGCTGGGTGCTGACGGAAAGAGAAATTATGCGCAAGTGTGAACAAGGTTTGCCAGACGATTGGTACAAGCAAATCCCAAAAATTTTTGCGCCTGCCGGAAGGATTTTGCTTCCCGAAGAAATTGCTGCCGCTTCTGTTTATTGGCTTGGAGATGAAAGCGGGCCTGTGAGTGGTCAGGTCGTTGATTTGGAGCAGTATCCGTTCATTGGGAGAAATCCAGCTAAGAATTGAAGGAGATAGGAGTTAAGATAGTAGTTAGGAGAAAAGAAGTCAGAATTTAGAAGTCAGAAAAAATAAGTAGTGAGTGAATGTGAGTAGAACATTATATAAAAACCTTTGTGCGCCTTTGTGTACTTAGTGCCTTAGTGGTTCAAATAAATCAACTCATGCCCAAACTCTCAGTATTTCCAAAAGCCTTTATGCAAGCCTTGTGCAAGGACGGCACCATGACTGTATCACAATGGATAGAACTGGCCGTTCAATTGGATATAGATGGGCTCGAATGGTACGCAGGTTTTTTCGAGATGGCTGACGAATCCAATTGGGAAAAATTTCGGAAGCAGGTGGAAGAGCATGGCAAAGTGATACCCATGATGTGCTGTTCGCCAGACTTCACGCATCCTGATGAAATATTTCGCGCAAAAGAAATTGCAAAACAAAAAAGATGGATCGACATGACCTACGCGCTGGGCGGTTCGTATTGTCGTGTGCTTTCCGGGCAACGCAGGCCTGTGCTTTCGATGGAAGAAGGGGTTACGTTCGCAGCAGAATGCATCGAGGCATGTTTGCCGTATGCACAAGAGCGTGGCATTACGCTCATCCTGGAAAATCATTACAAAGATGATTTCTGGGAATATCCGGAGTTTGCACAAAAGATGGATGTCTTCTGTAGTTTGGTTGATCGTGTGCAACATCCAAATTTTGGTGTGAACTACGATCCCAGCAATACGTATTTGGCGGGGGAAGATCCTCTTGAATTGCTTTACCGGATTTCAACCCGTGTGGTGACCATGCATGCCAGCGACCGGTATCTTAAAGAAGGAACGATTGAAGATTTGCGAAAAGAAGAAGGTGGTGCGGAAGGCTATGCCAAGCGATTGAGCCACGGTGAAATTGGAAAAGGATTGAACGACTACGATGCCATTTTCAAAGAACTGAAACGGGTAGGGTTCGATGGATGGATAAGCATTGAAGATGGTGTGGACGGAATGGACCAACTTGCCAGGAGCGTCACCTTTGTGAGGAGAAAGATGGTTGACTATTGGCCTTAGATTTAACACAGAGGACATTGAAATCATTTCTCCGTGAAAACTCTGTGCCCTAATACCACAACTCAATACGAATCAGTCCAACCTAATTTTTTCCAATAGAATTCATAATAAATTCGCCCTGTAAGAGGCCGCAACCCCGCAAAACGCGGGGGTATAATTATACCCTGCAAATAGAAATCTAAATCTCACTCACGAATTTTTATTTTGAAACTTTAGTGCGCTGGCACGACAAAAAGGCGGGGGTGCGGAAGGATTGTGGGGGGAAGCATCTTTTTGTCTTGACTTTTTTTGGGTACTTTTTTGCGTCAAGACAAAAAAGAACCAATCTAAAACTGAACACAACTCTAAAAGTGGAAGACCATTTGGTTTCAGCCATGTGCCAGACCAGTCCTATTCTGCAGACTAATTCATAATAGGTAATGGTATAAAAACAGGAACTCATTAACCCGGGAGCACACGGAGCAACACAGCGCTTTTAAAAATTCCTCCGTGAAATCTCTGTGCCCTCTGTGGTAAAACCGCAGTTAAAAAATCACCGTGGCACTTTCATGATCACCGTATCCTCCGGCAACGATGGCACGCTATACCCACCAGCTTCCAGGTAAGGAAAAGATTTTTTTAACGATTCAATTTCTTCGGGCTTTATCAAAGTCTGATAAACGTTAAGCGATTTTAATGCTTTCAGATTTTCCAATTGGATAAGACCAGCACGAGTAATTTTATTTCCACGCAGGTTAAGATATTGAAGCTTGCTAAGCGATTTCAAATTCGATAAGCCTTCATCCGTTATTTGAGTGTTCTCCAAACTTAGGCGCGTCAGGTTGCTCAACGTAGCGAGTTTGGCAAGATGGATGTCGGTAACAGGCTGGCCCCCCGTTTTTAGCCATAACAGTTGCGCTTTCACACGAACCAATAAATCGATGACAGAATCGAGCGAGGTAACATTGATAAGATTTGCCGATAGATAGTTTGAATTTGCAGCCACGGGCAAAATCACCACGCCAAGTTTTTGAAGTTGATTGCTGATCTGTTGATCGGCAGGGGGCACTTCCCCGGAAGGCACATCGGAAATAATTTCTGTTTTTTGCTCGGATATTATTTTTTCAACCGCAGCCAATTGACCAGTCTCCCGTAAGGATTTTTTAAAATCGGCACCGGAGGAAATCCATATATCCAAAATTTCAATTTCTTGTTTCGTCAGTTGCTTTTTTTCTTTTGGAGGCATGTGGTCTTCGTCATCCAAGGGCAGGTGAATGCGATAAACCAAGTCACTCTCGTCTGCTTTGCCTGCCACAATCACCATACCATCTTTGCCTCCTTTCAAAATATGTTCGGGCATGTCCAACCGCAGTTTTCCTTTTTGTTTTGATGGCCCGTGGCACCCATAGCATTTGTTTTGAAGCACGGGCTGAACAATATCTTTATAGAAAATGGCTTGCTGCAAATCCACTTTCGAAAAATCATAATCGGATGAGAATGAAAACCCCGCAGTGAGATAATCTTCGCCATGCGTAAGCGATCCGCCCAGGTGCCCGGTGATCGTTAGTAAAATCAACACGGTGATGGAAATGATTCTATGGAGTAAATTGAATTTTCTTTCAAACTTTATCCATGTATATACCGATGAGATGATGGCAAGGCTGATCCCCATCCATTGATGCCAGCCCACAAGTTCGGATTCATATTCTCCGCTTTGCGATAAAAGAAAGCCCGTAACACACGAAAGCACTGCAGAAACAGAGCCGATCAAAAGGATGGGCAGTATGGAAGCCTGAAGTGATTTGAATTTTTCTTTTCGCGAAAGCCACTCGAACAAAATTGCGATCAACAGTATGCCAATGGGCAGGTGAACAAACAATGGATGAAAGCGGCCGATGAATTCTATAATCATACTACGCTAAATTGTACTTGAAAGATTGTAACCTCATTGACCCAGTTAACACCTCAGAAACGCCAGAGGCGTAATCTGTTTGTAGAAATAAGTATCGAAAGTAAAATTGCCCCAGAGGGGCAACCTGTTAAGCTTTTCCTTAATCGTAAAACTCAAACAAGTATTCATCTTTAAAAGGAATCTCAAATAATTTCAAAAGTTCAATATACTCATCTTTAAATGAACATTTTTGATGATGAATTTTTTGGTTCAGAATGTATTTGCACACTTTATCAATCTGAGATCTCCCGTATGAAAAACCACCATACCCACTTTGCCATTCAAATTTTCCTTTAACAAAGCCCTTCTTGTTGACCCAATTGTTACTTGCTCTTTTTATGTCTTTGACAAGATCGGAAACTGAAATGGCAGGATTTAAACCTAAAAAAATATGGATATGATTTGGTATTCCATTTATAGCAAGCATTTTATGCTTGTCGTTTTGCACCACAGCAGTTACATACTTATACAACTCCTCTTCCCACGTTTTGGCAATAAAATTGTTTCTGCCTTTTACAGCAAAAACCAATTGGATATATAATTGTGTGTAGGTATCGCCCATTCTATTTTGTTAGGTTGACCCTCTGGGTCAGCAATTAATATTATATACCCCTTCTACTGCCCCTCCGGGGCATATACGTAAACTTAAGGATTTAACCATTAATTGATACTCGACCCGTAGGGGTTTTAAATGCCCTAGAGGGGCAACCTATTTGTAGTAGAAATTTATTAGGAAATTGATGGTTGCC
>JANOQB010000418.1:0-8270 GCA_031422215.1 Cytophagales bacterium
CAGCATTGTTGTACCAAACCACTTCTTCTTCAATGCCTGTTCCCGTAAGGATGCCATTCACAATAAAAAAGGGTATCAGAATAAAAATAAAAGCCACGTAAAATTTTCCGAGGTAATCTGTTTTCCAAACCCATCGGTAAAGATTTAAAAAAGCAGAAGCCAAAATAAACGTTACGGAAGTGTACCACCGATCGAAAAAAATCACGCCCATCAAAAAGAGAACAACTGCCAGCACATCGGTAATTAAATCTTGCCTTGCGCGCGTCATTCTCCAGACGATCAAATAATTCACCGCTTCATAAGTAAAAACGCAGGCATACGGTATGCAGACAAAGAAAAATATTTCTTCAATGGGTAGCGAAAAGAGATAAATGCCCGAGAGGTAGCGTGGATTGAAACCCCACACGCCCATTTGCGTGAACCACTCATCCCACACAACAAAAAAAATAGAGGGCAATAGAATGGCCAACCACAAATATTTCCACTTCTTCGAAAAATTACTTTTAGGATAGAAACTAAAAATGAATGGAAATAGGATGGTGAAAAAATCGATGGCGAGGTAGAGATATTTTTCTTCCATGAATTCCAAATATTCAATCGTAATTCCCTAAATCAGAACTAAATCACTGTGTTTCCTTCCGTTCGGTCTTCAAAGAAAATTTCTTTGGCTCATATTTTTTGGGAGCATATAAAAAACCAAACGCTTCGCAACCTTCTTTGCTGTGCTTGGCATGATGAATATAATGGGCGTGGATCATGCGCTGCAAATACCGGCTACGCTTTCTGGGTAGCCACCGTATCCGTTGATGTACGATAATGTCGTGAAAGATGAGATAAAACAAACCATAACAAAAAATGCCCAACGCCACGGAAAACAAATAAGGGCTTGGATATATATAAGATGAAATTATAAACAGACCAATGGAAGGAATACTGAACACCACGGCAAACCAATCGTTTTTTTCAACCATATGATCATGTACCGTATGGTGCGATTTGTGCCAAGTCCATAAGAAACCATGCATCACATATTTGTGGGTGAACCACGCCATAAACTCCCAGAACAAAAACGTGCCGATGGTTATCAGTGAGCAGAGTACAATTACTTTCCAATCCATACTTTTATTTGACCTTGCGATTTATTTTATTTTTGTAATTGACAGAAGTCGTTTAACATTTAGAAGCACTATTGTCAATTGCATTTTTGTCAACTGTCAGTTTGCCTTAAAATATTCCTCCAACACCTTGAAACGGAAATCAAAAATACGGTTTACCTCGCGGCCAACAAAAATGAAATGTGCCAGCCTGCCCAATGGCCCTAATGGTATTGCATAGTTGACTTCATCGGTCATCTCCACACCGCCAGGCACTTCCTTAAAGTGGTGCTCATGATGCCACATAGCATACGGCCCGAAGCGTTGCTCGTCAACAAAATAAAATGGTTCTTTCACATGCGTGATCTCAGTTACCCAATTCACCTTAATGCCAGGAAGCACACCTAACCGGTAGCGAATTATTTGTCCCGCATACACCTTGTCGCCACTGGCATACAAAATTTCAAAGCCCATATGCGCGGGGGTGATGTTGGCGAGGTTACCGTGCGCAGAAAAAAAATCCCAAGCCTGTGAGCGTGAAATAGGCAAAAACTGTGTGCGCTTTAGGTTGTATATTTTCATGCGATATAGTAACAGGAAATTGGATAAAGAGTTATAGAGAAATTGGGAAAATAATCTTGCTCTGTAAAAACAGTTTTAAAAGTGCCTTTAAATTCTCAATTTTAGAAATCATTTTAAATTATGAGGATAGTATTAACAACTGTAGCCCTGTTCGTGTTCATTTTGACTGGAAGCCGGTGTACCAACGAACGGAACGCTGTCAGCAAAATCGATTCGGTGGATTTTAACCTGCACATCCGCCCCATTCTTTCCGACCGGTGTTTCAAATGTCATGGCCCCGATGCCAACCAGCGCAAAGCAAAATTGCGGCTCGATACGCGTGAAGGTGCGCTGTCTGCCTTAAAAGACAATCCGGATGCGCACGTTATCTTGCCAGGCAAGTCCGCTCAATCAGAAATGTTTATACGGATATCATCACCCGACACATCCATTCAGATGCCTCCGCCCAATTCAAATTTATCCCTTACTGAAAGGGAAATTTCCCTGATCGGAAAATGGATAGATCAAGGCGCAAAATATAAACCTCATTGGGCGTTTATTCCACCGGCAAAATCAAACCTGCCAAAAACTGAAAAGCAAGATTGGGCATCGAATGAAATTGATCATTTCGTGTTGGCCAGCATGGAAGCAGCAGGATTGCAGCCAAACGCGCAAGCTGACCACGAGCGTTTATTGAAAAGGGTGAGCTTGGATATAACCGGGTTGCCCCCAACACTTGAAATGCAAAACCGCTTCCTTAACGATCAATCCGAACAGGCTTATGAAAAAATAGTTGACGAATTGTTGGCGCAGCCGCAGTATGGCGAGCGGATGGCCTTGTATTGGATGGATGTGGCGCGCTATGCCGATTCGCACGGCTATCAGGATGATGGGCTTCGCACCATGTGGCCGTGGCGCGATTGGGTGATCCATGCGTTCAACAAAAATTATCCGTACGATCAGTTTGTTACCTGGCAGTTGGCTGGTGACTTGTTGCCAAATCCTACCAAAGAACAATTGCTGGCCACGGGTTTCAATCGAAATCATAAGATCACGCAAGAGGGTGGCGTGATTGATGAAGAGTATCGGATTGAATACGTTACCGACCGCACCAATACCTTTGGAAAATCTTTTTTGGCCCTCACGTTCGAGTGCGCCCACTGCCATGATCACAAGTACGATCCCATTTCGCAAAAAGATTATTATCGCACGTTTGCATTCTTCAACCGCGTGCCGGAAAAAGGTTTGGTAGGTGATATATCCCTGGCCTCATTGGCCGATCCTCCTAAAATAAAAATCACCACAGAAGAAGTAAAAAATATTTTAACGTTCATCAATAAAAAAGACACCATGCCTGTGGAAGTGATGGTGATGAAAGACACTTCCTGGAGAAGGCCCACATATGTGCTCACGCGCGGGGCGTATGATGCTCATGGCGAACCAGTGTACATTGGTTTGCCTCCAAACATTTTGCCTTACGACTCTACAATTTATGGCAGCAATCGCCTGGGCCTTGCCAAGTGGTTGTTCGATAAGAAGAATCCACTCACCGCCCGTGTGTTTGTCAATCGCATGTGGCAGGAATTTTTCGGTCGCGGCCTCGTGAAAACTTCTGGAGATTTTGGCATGCAGGGCGAAATGCCATCGCATCCCGAACTACTCGATTGGCTGGCTGTGGATTTTAGTGAACATGGCTGGGACATAAAGCGGTTGATAAAACAATTTGTGACGTCATCGGCATATAAGCAATCATCATCCATGAGCAAAGAAAAACTGGCTGTTGATCCAGATAACATTTTGCTTTCGCGTGGCGCACGCACACGCTTAACCGCAGAGGGAGTGCGCGATCTGGCTTTGGCAAGCAGTGGTTTGCTGGTGAAGGAAATTGGAGGGCCCAGCGTGAAAGTATATCAGCCCAAAGGAATTTGGGAAGCCTCTACTTCGGGGCGCGGGCTTTCGCGATACGTGCAAGACCATGACGAAAAACTTTATCGCAGGGGAATTTATTCGTTCATAAAACGCACCGTGCCGCCACCGGGCATGCTGGCGTTTGATGCCAGCAGCCGCGACCAATGTGAAGTAAACCGTATGCGCACCAACACACCGCAGCAGGCATTGTTACTGTTGAACGACCCAATGATATTGGAGGCATCGCGGGTTTTTGCCGAACGCCTCATGCTTGAAAAAACTTCTACGGAAGAAAAAATAAAAAAAGCATTTCAGTCGATTGTATGCCGGCAGCTCAAGCAAGAAGAGTTGACCATGCTTACCAACTATTTTAATCAAGAGAAGATTGAGTTCACGCGATCACCAGAAAAAGCCAAGAAATTTATTGCGGTGGGGGAGTACAAGCAAGAAAAAATTGAGGATTTTGTTTCGCTTGCAGCACTGATGCAGGTAGTGCAAACTATGTATAACATGGACGAGGCAATTTCTAAAACTTAGCACCTTTGATTTAAAAAGTAAGGTAGTAGGCAGTCACCAGTAGGCAGAAACACATTAGCATTAGACATTTTCACCTATGAGCAAAGAATTTTTTGATCATCGTTTTCACCTTACCCGTAGGCACTTTCTTGGAAAGGTGAGCTTAGGCTTGGGCTCCGTGGCATTGGGCTCGTTGCTTATACCCGATTTATTTTCAAATAAGGAGGATACTGTCCAAACATTGGGGCTTCCACATTTTGCGCCCAAGGCAAAGCGTGTCATTTATCTTTTTCAAAACGGTGCACCTTCACAATTGGAAAGTTTTGATTACAAACCATTGCTCAACAAAATGACGGGCGAGGAGTTGCCAGCTTCCATCCGCATGGGCCAGCGCCTTACGGGAATGACATCGGGACAGGCAAAATTTCCGTTGGTTGGTTCGCATTTTAAATTCAGTCAGCATGGAAAGTCGGGCGCATGGGTGAGCGAAATTTTCCCCAACATCGCCAACGTAGTAGATGATATTTGCATCATTCGCTCGATGCACACCGAGGCGATCAATCATGATCCTGCTCTCACCTTTATGCAAACCGGTGCGCAGCAAGGGAACAGGCCGAGCATGGGGGCGTGGTTGAGTTATGGATTGGGAAGTGAAAACAAAAATCTTCCCGCCTATTGTGTGTTGCTGTCGCGTGGCCGTGGCAACGGGCAAGGGGTGTATTCAAAATTATGGACGAATGGATTTTTGGATAGCGTTCATCAAGGTGTGCAGTTTAGCAGCAGTGAAGAGCGTGTGCATTATTTGAAGGACCCCGAAGGCCGCGACCGTGCCGACCGTAGAAAGATGCTCGACAACCTTGCGCAGCTAAATCAAATGAACTATCAAGAGTTTGGCGATCCGGAAATTCAAACACGTGTGCAGCAATATGAAATGGCCTACCGCATGCAAACGGCCGTGCCGGAACTGACAGACCTCACCAAAGAACCTGATGCCATAATTAAAATGTATGGTGCCGATTGTCTGGTGCCAGGTACTTATGCGGCCAATTGTTTGTTGGCGCGAAAACTTTCTGAGGCCGGAACGCGGTTTGTGCAATTGTATCATCAAGGGTGGGACCAGCACGGAAATATGACTGGCGAGATGCCTTTGCAGGCGCAAGATGTGGACCGCTCAACAGCGGCATTGATCATGGATTTGAAGCAACGCGGCTTGCTGGATGAAACTCTCGTGATATGGGGTGGTGAGTTTGGTCGCACCAATTATTGCCAGGGAACTTTCTCAAAGGAAAATTATGGACGCGATCATCATCCCCGTGCTTATACCATCTGGATGGCCGGTGGCGGAGTGAAACCGGGAATCACCTATGGTGAAACGGATGAGTTTGGGTACAACATTGTGCGCGACCCCGTGCACGTAAATGATTTTCATGCCACCGTGCTCCATCTGATGGGCCTCAATCATGAACAACTAAATTTCAAACACCTGGGCAGGCGATACCGGCTTACCGATGTAGCAGGAAAAGTGGTGGAGGGGATTTTGGCGTAAACACATGCAGCGAGCTATCAACGTTATCATCAACATCAATTTTTTCATCCTGATCTTATTGATATTCCTGTTGTTTTTCGAGAGCCGGGTGGAACTGCCGGCATGGCTGCAAGTGGCTGGCCGGCTGCACCCGATGTTTTTGCACCTTCCCATTGGCACGCTGATCTTTTCATTTATACTTATGGTGCTGCCCAAGTTGGCTGGTAAAAAAGCGGACCGTAAAATCATGATGGTTTGTTTGCTCTTGGCCTCTCTCTCGGCATCGGCCACTGCGTTGTTTGGTTTTTTTCTTTCGTTGCAAGGCGACTATGGCACCGATCTTTTGCAACAGCACAAAATGGGCGGTGTTGCGTTGAGCGTGCTGATCTTTTTTATTTTGTTATGGCATAAGTACATGAAAAAAAGCAAGCTGGTTTTTTACGGTGCCAGCCTGATCACCTTTATTGTCCTTCTGTTTGCGGGCCACTCCGGCTCTACCTTAACGCATGGAGAAAATTTTGTGTGGGCTCCGTTGGGAAACGAGGAAGAGGAAATCCTGACAGAAGAAAATTCATCGCTGTACCGGTTGGCCATTATGCCCGTGCTCGAGAAAAAATGTTTTTCATGCCACAACGAAACGAAGGCCAAGGGAAAATTGATCATGACCTCCATAGAAAAATTTAAGCTGGGAGGGAAAAACGGAAAGGAGTGGATTGAAGGCAACCCCGATTCGAGCCGGTTGGTAAAATATATTCATTTGCCATTGGAAGATGATAACCACATGCCACCGGATGGAAAACCTCAATTGTCGCCAATAGAAATTTCATTGTTGGAAGCCTGGATACAATCGGGAGCCGATTTCGAAAAGAAATTAAATGAATTTGCTGAGCAAGACACGCTGAAATTTTTGGCTGCCGCCTATATAAAATCATCGGGTAAGAAATCTGAAGAAAAAAAATATGCATTTGGGCCCGCCTCCATGGAAACAATCATAAAATTGAACACACCTTATCGAGCTGTGTTCCCGTTGTTCCAAAACAGCCCAGCCTTGCAGGCCGATTTTTTTGCAAGGCAATCTTTTCAAGTCAATGCGCTGGAAGAACTGAAAGTAATAAATGATCAATTGACTGTGCTCAATCTTTCGAAGATGCCCATCACCGACAATGAGTTGAAAATCATCGGTCAATTCAAAAACTTAGAGCATCTCAACTTGAATTTCACTTCTGTAATAGGAGAGGGGTTATCCAATCTAAGTTCACTTTCACACCTTCAGTCAATTTCCTTATCGGGAACAGCCGTGAAGGGTAATGCATTGCAACCAGTGCTGGCACTTCCTTCTTTGCGCCAGATATTTATTTGGAACACACCCATCAGCGAAAGCGAAAAAGCAGCGATGGAGAAATCTTTTCCGAAAATCGAATTTGTTCACAAGCTATTCAACGATTCTGGTAAACTTGTTCTTAGCAAACCAATTTTGATCAACGAAAGTGTAATGAAGAAATCGGAATTGCTTGAATTGAAACACAGCATGCCGGGTTCAATCATACGTTATACTTTAGATGGAAGCAAACCGGACAGCGTATCGGGATTGTTGTATGACAAACCGGTTGCGATAAATGAAACAGTAAAAATAAAAGTGGTGGCTTGCAAGGAGGGTTGGTATTGCAGCAAACTGTTGGAAACTGTTTGTTATGTAGAGGGCCACAAGCCTTCTCAGGTCATGTTGCTTTCACCGCCCGATAAAAAATATCCGGGAGAAGGTGCCCAAACGCTGACAGATGGACGCAAAGGATTTGTGGATGCGTTTAAAGACCCAGCCTGGTTGGGATTTATGAACAACGCCTTTGAAGCAGGATTTGATTTTGGCAATCAGCCGCCAACGCTCGGTAAGATCATGTTGAGCTATGGCGAAAATCTGGGCAGTTATATTTTTCCTCCCACCGAAGTGGAAGTATGGGCGGGCAGTGATAGTAAGAATATAAAACTGATCAAGACAATAAAACCCGATCAGCCAGCAGCCTATCGTGGTCAAAATCTGGATGTGATTGTGGTGCCGTTAGAGAAAGCCAATTATCCTTATTATAAAATTGTGGCCAAGCCGGTGAGCAAACTTCCTCAGTGGCATAGCGGCAAGGGAAAGCCGGGATGGTTTTTTATGGATGAGGTTTTCTTTTATTGATGAGATTTACTATTTGTCCCAAAAAATTATGTAACAATCTTGTATGTAACAGACTTGTTAAATTTTTTAAAAAATTCCATTTCTCCGACAAAATGTGATGTATGCCCCATTTATTTTTTCCATTTATACACTTGTCCTTCTAGAATAAAATTTCAATCCGTATTATTGATCATTAAAACAAACACGATGAAACACATTCTTACTTTACTCTTTAGCATTTGCCTTATAGGCATATCCTATTCTCAAAACAAAAAAGCCAAACCTGCTGCAAGTGCAGTTGCTCCACCTGCTGCCGACTTAAATGAGTATTTCAAGGCCGCCAAGTGGCGCAACATTGGGCCATTTAGAGGCGGACGATCAGTAACGGCAACGGGTGTGGTGGGCGATCCTTATACGTATTACATGGGCACAACAGGTGGTGGCTTGTGGAAAACGTTTGATGCGGGCACTTCGTGGAAAAATATTTCGGACGGATATTTCAAAACCG
>JANOQB010000419.1:0-2160 GCA_031422215.1 Cytophagales bacterium
TGCTTAACCAGATCTACATCTTCGGCTAATACATTTTCAAGAAACGTGTTCCAGGTTAAGGTTTCACTGGGTGCTTTGTCAAAGATTTTATAGAGGCCCTCCGACCATACCAAAGTATCTGTTTGGCTTACCCATTTCCAACTTCCCATTTGGGCAAGGGATTCGGCCTCGTTTAAAATAGTTTTTTGTTCTTCAACAAATGCTTTCTCCCGTTGAAGTTGTTTCAAGTTCTCCTTGCCGATGTGTATGGCTTTTTCACGGTCGCTCAATGTGTCCCAAACTTTAATGAATAGGAGAGTGACCGCACCAAGGGCAATCAAGGTGAACGTAAACAGTGAAATGGGTGCCGATGTTTGGAAAATATTTTCGCTATTGGCCTTTGATCGGATTGCCTGCATCTTCTCTTCATCAATCATTTCTTTGATTTCCGCCCGGATGGCATCCATGTGCCGCTTGCCCTGATCCAGGAGGTTGCGCTGGGAGTTAGTCATGCTTGCCGCATTTTGGCCGATGCTCGACAACACGGTTTCTAAAATGGCAAAACGATTTTTTATGAGCGTTTTCAACGTTTTCACATTTTGCAATTGGGATGCATTGTTGTGCACCAAACTGTCTAACACTGTAAGCTGCCCAGGCAATTGTGCTATCGCAGTTTGATAGGGTTGCAGAAAGAGCGAGTCGTGTGTCAAGAGAAAACCGCGCTGGCCTGTTTCGGCATCTTTTACGGAGGACAATACCAATTCGGCAGTTATAATTATTTCCTTCGAATGCGAGATCAATCTGTTCTCTACTATATAGTTGTTCAAATTCTGGTACATGATCAGGCTTACCGCCACCAGCCCCACCAGCACGGCAACAAACAGGACTTTTGAATATATGTTTTTCATACTGTGGATGGAATGCTACACCTGTGGAAGATATGACGTTGCAAATTACCGATAAAAGCCCGGCATAACTGTAAAATCTATTAAAATCAGCTTTTCAAAACTTGGCTTAATCTTTATTATACAAACATCAAACAAAAGAATCAGTCATGAATATCAAAAACAAAATAGTACCGATCATTTTAGTGGCAACGCTCTTCAGTCTTGCCCTACATCAGCAAGCCACGGCACAACTGGGCCGCTCAGGCATAAAGGGTGGACTTAACGTAAGCAACCTTTACATTGATAATGTAACAGACCAAAACGCGCGGTTAGGTTTTAACATAGGTGTGTTTGGTCAATTGTTGTCGTCCGACAAATTTGCTATCCAGCCCGAACTGCTCTACTCTACCAAAGGCTCGAGCGCGCAATATGGCGGAGTGATCAATCAGGAAATAACCTACAATCTTAATTATCTCGATTTGCCGGTGCTCGCTGTGATCAAGCTTGGGCCCGATGCCGAAATACACCTCGGTGCTTATGCCAGTTATTTGTTGAACGCCAACATTTCTTACAAAGGCGATTTGTCCAATGGGGTCGATCCGATCGATAAAGACAAACTTAAATCGTTTGACTATGGACTGGCCGGAGGAATGGGCATTAATTTTGGCAACGTTCAAGTGGGCGCACGCTATAATTACGGTCTTGTAAAAATTGCCAATAGCAATTCTGCGAGATCATTTCTAGGAGATTCAAAAAATTCATGTGCGCAAGTTTTTGTGGCCTTCAATCTTGCGGCAAACCAATAACAAAACTTCATTCCGTTCATTTCAGTTTATTTCAGTTTACAGATAGGTTTGGTGAGGTTGGGTTAAAGTTATCCTGGAAACAGGATAACTTTTCTTATTTAGGGCTCACGGATAAGTCATAATGATTGACAGGATCACAATTCAATGTCGTTTGGTTCAGTTGTTACTCATCTCAGCTTAATCCTACTTCTATCAAGTTTCGTACAATGGGTTTAAAGGAGATCAACTTTTTTGTTGATTACGGAAATGATTGGTACACCTAAGGGAAATAGTTGTCAACATTAGAACCATAAATTCTTATATGCCCCAGCGGGGCAGCCTGTTTGTAGAAAATATTCCTTTGTCAGTGATATTTGCCCCAGCGGGGCAACCTTATAATTTATAGGATGGTCATGAATTTTACGATAAAGATTACAGGTTGCCCCGCTGGGGCAAATGCCCGATATGAACTTCATTTCTACAAACAGGTTACGCCTCTGGCGTAATTC
>JANOQB010000420.1:0-3583 GCA_031422215.1 Cytophagales bacterium
ATGAACGATCCAGAGCATTTCAAGAACGTGTTTTCAAATATTGAAAAAATGGTTATCAAAAAAACCAACGAGAGTGGAGGCTACGGTATGTTGATGGGGCATGCGGCCAACGATAGGCAAGTGAACGAATACAAATTGGAAGTAGAGAAGAACCCTCGGCAGTATATTGCCCAGCCCATCATAAGCTTATCGTCTGTACCTTGTTTTATAAATGGTAAGTTGGCACCCAGGCGGGTGGATTTGCGGGCCGTTTGCACTCTACGGCCCGGGTGGAATTGAGATTGTGCCGGGCGGGCTTACCCGCGTGGCCCTGCGCGAAGGTTCGTTAGTGGTAAATTCTTCGCAAGGTGGCGGAAGCAAGGACACATGGATATTAGGATGATGAATGTTGAGGATAAAAAATAATTGATGTTACGCAAAATGATGGAGCCTGTCAGTTTGATCCCGATAGCCATCGGGACGAAAACTGATTAGACTAAGTTAAAACGCCTTCGAGGACCTCAGGCTGACACTACTTTATGAGTTTTGCGGAACATCACATAATAATAAGAAGAAATAAATGATCATTTATGCTGAGTAGAGTTGCCGATGCGGTTTTTTGGATGGCCCGCTACGTAGAGCGCACCGATAATGTGCTTCGTGTATTGCGCACCAACTACATTGCTTCGCAGGATGAAATTCAAAATTTTGACTGGCAACTTTGGGTAGATGGTTTGGGCGCAAAAGCCAATGACTCGAATGTTAAGATCACAAATTATAAAGAGGCATTGTTTCATTTGGTTTTGAATAAGGATAACGATACTTCCGTGCTGATCAACATTGTGCGGGCGCGCGAAAACGCCCGGTCTGTTCAGGATTATATCACCAAAGAAGTATGGCAATGCATAAATGATTACTATCATCTCATTCAGGATAAAAACACCGAGCAATTGATGTTGGAAAGCGACCCCGTAACAGCCATAGACAATCTGTTGCGTGAAAGTCTTTTGATTTATGGAACCGTGGAAGTGACCATGAGCCGAGGTGAAGGATACACGTTCCTCAACCTGGGAAAATATATCGAGCGCTCTTTACGGAGTTTGGATATATTGGAGATTAACATGCAGGAACAGGAAAAGGGAGGCGTTGAGGCCATGCATTGGAAGTATTTGTTGTATTCCCTTTCTGGATATGAATTTCATTCCAAGCACTATAAGAATGCACTACAAATGAATGAGGTGATTCATCAGGTGTTTATGAATGTACAGTTTCCGCATTCGGTGCTTTACAGCTTGCAACAGACAGAACGCTATTTTAAAAGATTGGACTCTCTTTCGGTGCCTGAGCATTTTAAGGAAATGGAATTTTTGATAGGGAAATCAATCAGCAATTTTAAGTATGGCGTAAATCCACACGCCAAAGCCGATGAAGTGAAGGCCTTGATTTTGAAAACAAGATCAGAACTGAAACAGATGGCTTACAAATTGTCCACCTTGTATTTTGGATACTCTTAAACCGAAACGCATGCCTCATTTTCATATCCTACATCGCACGCACTACATTTATTCCGGCTTGGTAATAGATTCTGTCAATCAAGTTAAGTTGTATCCATTGAATGATGAAATCCAACGGGTGAAAGAGCACCACATTCATATTTCGCAGCATCCCGTTGTTCATAAATTAAAAGATTACTTTGGCAACACTACGGGTTTCTTTACAATCGTGGCCCCGCACAATGAGATGATCATTGATAATTTGATGGAAGTAGAGATGCTGCCATCCAATAAAATAGTTTTAAGTGAATCTATCACCGATGTGTGGAAGGAGATGCAAAGTGAAGCGAACCAACTTTTGCATCACGATTTTTTGAAAGCTGAACAGGCGGCCTGTGAAACAGAAGTACGAAGTGCCATCCATGAAATACTCAGCAAGGTGCAACACCCGTTAAATACCATTCTTGAATTGTCCAATTTCATATACGACAACTTTACCTATAGAAAAGGAGTTACCAATATTGAAACCAGTATAGATGAGTTGTGGGGTTTGCGGGCAGGAGTGTGCCAGGATTTCGCGCATTTGTTGCTGTATATGCTTCGGCAAATGGGCGTTCCGGGTCGCTACATCAGTGGATACATTTGTCCGGGCAGCAGTGAGTGGCGGGGGGAAGGTGCCACCCATGCTTGGGCCGAAGCTTGGATGCTCGACACGGGTTGGATTGGTATTGACCCCACAAACAAATGCCTGGCCGGTGAGCGGCACGTGCGCTTGGCCACTGGAAGAAATTTCAGTGACTCTACCCCTGTCAAAGGCACCTATAAAGGAGCGGTTCAACATAAATTAGAAGTAACGGTGCAGTTTGGTGACAAGGCATTTACCGAGACTCAGATAATAAACTCTAAACCAACCTTTATTAGTGGGCAAGTGATAGCTGAAATTTTGCCACGCAATTCCTACACAACTTATATGCAGATGCAACAACAGCAGCAATAGTGAATTGTAAAAATAATTTCCACAAATATTAGGGAAAAGGACAGGCCTGATATTAGGTCGTCCCTCTGGGACTTAACTTCATAACTTAAGTACCATGCCTCTACCATAAGGATCATCACTTACCCCTTACGGGATTTTTGGTATAGTTTGATTCTTCGTCAGCCATTAGTCCGCCATTGGCGGACGGCCTTATGGTAGCAGGATAAGGTGAGATGATAAGTCCCAAAGGGACGACCATATAGGGAAGTTATTTTGAAAGTTTTACCAGGAGAATAACCCTATTCAGTTTTCAACAATAAATTTTTAATCTCCTCTACTAAACTCTTAAACTTCCCGTGCGCATTGTTGCAAAGCACGATGATCGTCTTATCCTGATCGATCAACCGGATGATGATTGTTTTGTAGCCAGGATTGTCGCCATCGTGCCATACGATTCTTCCAGCACCAGCCTTTTCTTCCAATATCCAACCAAAGCCATAGTGTGAAAGCGAATCGCTGTTAAGCGTGTAAGCAGTGAACGCTTCTTTTAATGCCGATTGCAAAATTATTTTTTCGGTGTAAAGGGCACGGTCCCATTTTAATAGATCAGTTGCCGTTGAGCTAATGCGCCCTGGGCCTTTGCGGTTGCCCAACCAGATAGTATAGTTGGAAGAAGGAAATGAATCGGCACGAACATATTTTTCCCTTTCATCAACATAGATATGGCCGAGTGCAAAATTTTCAATCAACTTCTTTCCTTCTAAGCTGCGGATGTCGGTGTTGTTCATTTGAAGCGGACCAAAAATCCGCTCACGGCAAAACGCAATGAAATCTTTTCCGGATGCTTTTTCGGCAATGCTTGCCAGCAGCACATAGCCTGTGTTGCTGTATTCATATTTTTCGCCTGGGGCAAACTGGGAAGGCGGATGATATTTTTTAAGATACGCTACGATGTCGGCATTGTTGGCCACTTTGCTTTTGTCCCAGTATCGATCCATGATGGCCTGATAATCGGGAAGGCCGGATGTATGCGTTAGTAAATGCCGGATGGTGATGTTGGGATATGGAAGGCCGGAGATATATTTTTCAAGAGGTTCATCGTAAGAAAGTTTTCCTTCTTCCTTCAGCATCATGA
>JANOQB010000421.1:0-3996 GCA_031422215.1 Cytophagales bacterium
GACTTGGACAAAGGTGATTATCAGATGCGCATTTTCCAGGATCAATCCGTGGCTTCAGGTTGTGTGGCTCCGATCACCTCGTCTTTCAAGCCTTTTAGTATTGACGGGCCAGACGAAGCGTTGGACACCTTGTTTGTGAACAGGACAATTTCCTTCCCCGATCTGCCAACAGGATCTATGCTGATCGGAATTAAAGAAAGCAAACAGGAGCCGTATGAAGTCAGGCTTGAGTTGGTGGAACCGCTTTTCCCTTCGCAGGCTTTTGTGATGGATTGGACACCGGCAACGCGTAATCCCCAAACCTTGAAGATTGAATATTCTGTAAGGCGTTTGTTTGCTGGCAACTATGAACTGAGCATACGCGATGCGCTGGGTTGTGTAAAAACATATACGGTAACCATAAAAGTTGATACCAATATTTTTGTCCCCAATATTTTTACTCCTAATGGGGATGGAGCAAATGAAACTTTCTATATCCGCAATTTGCCCACAGGATCAAAACTTGTTATTGCCAACCGCTGGGGCAAAGAAATATTTTCTTCTTCCGATTATCAAAATGATTGGACTGCTGGCGATACTTCCGATGGTATGTATTACTATCGCTTATTAGTGGATGGCCAGGCACTGACTGGCTGGGTGGAGATACTCCGGTAAAAATTTCTACGTGTAAACTCCATCTGCATAATCCCACAGTTATGGCAATTGGGCTTTCCCGAAAGGAATACTTCCTTCAAACCAGCCGATTCTAGCGGAAAACCTTCATTGCATTGAAATTAATTGGAGCTACGCAGATGTTAGTCGTCTGACCGCTTCAAGCATTCTTAACAACTTGCTTCAAATAGATTTTAAACCATTGCATAACTCCAGTGTATCAAATTATTTAAGGAAATAGTATATTGAATCCATGATCGTGTTTCAAATAATCACTTGGGCATTTTTAACTATTAAATCATCATCATTATGAGCAAGGTACAAGTACTGGTAGGAACAAAAAAAGGGGCCTTCATTCTTACCTCCGATAGCAAACGCGCCAAGTGGGAGGTGAGCGATCCGTTGTTTGGCGGCTGGGAAATTTATCACATGAAGGGCTCCCCGGTAGATCCCAATCGCATTTATGTTTCGCAAACCAGCGGGTGGTTTGGCCAAATTATTCAGCGATCCGATGATGGCGGCAAAACCTGGTTTCAGCCGGGTTTCAAACCGGGCGATGCCACGACAACACCCGATGGAATGCCCGCTACCGAAAGCAATAAATTTGCATACGATATTTCCGATGCGGAAGGCAAACCCCTGTCCACACACCAGTTTTATGATGGCACGCAAAAGCCGTGGGAATTCAAACGAGTATGGCATTTAGAACCCTCGCTCACCGACCCTGACACCGTTTATGCGGGAGTGGAAGATGCAGCACTCTTTAAGACTACCGATGGTGGCAAAAGCTGGAAAGAATTGTCGGGGTTGCGCGGCCACTCTACCGGAGCGCAGTGGACACCCGGTGCCGGTGGCATGGGCTTGCACACTATTATTCTCGATCCTAAAAATAAAAATCGAATCTATATTGCCATCTCGGCTGCGGGTGTATTCAGAACGGACGACTCAGGAAAAACATGGAGCCCGATCAACAAAGGATTATCCTCGCAATACATACCCGACCCCAACGCAGAGGTTGGTCATTGTGTTCACCGCATTGCCATGCACCCTTCGAAACCGGACGTATTGTATATGCAGAAACATTGGGATGTGATGCGAACCAACAATGCCGGTGAGTTATGGCACGAAGTGAGCGACAACCTGCCTTCTGATTTTGGATTTGTGATTGATGTGCATGCGCACGAGCCAGAAACCATTTACGTGATTCCCATCAAGAGCGACTCTGAACATTTTCCACCTGATGGCAAGCTGCGCGTATATCGTAGCCGCACTGGGGGAAATAATTGGGAGGCACTCACCAAAGGCCTTCCGCAAAAAGATTGTTACGTTAATATTTTGCGCGAAGCGATGGCAGTGGATACACTCGATCCATGCGGCATTTACTTTGGCACCACGGGCGGGCAAGTGTATGCATCAGCAGACGGGGGCGATAGCTGGAATGCCATTGTACAAAATCTGCCTCCTGTTTATTCGGTTGAAGTTCAGGTACTGAAATGATTCGAGTTGTACTTCCATATCATTTGCGGAACCTGGCCAAGATCAACTCAGAAGTACAACTGGAAGTTTCCGGTGACATCACCCTACACGCTGTTCTTACTGCGCTCGAAGTACGTTATCCAATGCTGGCAGGCACCATCCGCGACCACATCACCAAACAGCGCAGGCCATTTGTGCGATACTATGTTTGTGGAGAAGATCTATCACTGGAGCCACCGGATGCACCACTTCCACCTCAAATTATTTCGGGCGAGGAACCGTTTGTGATTTTGGGGGCTATTGCGGGAGGGTAGTTATGTTAGTTCAAGAAAATGCAGGAGGTTTGTGTTTGACTGAAGACAGAGGGTTCCGAAAAGGAGATAACGTTATTACTTGAAATGCAATATGAAGAACAAAACGGGTATAATCGGTGGCTTTGTCTTAGGTGTAACTGGCTTTCTTTTACTGTTTAAAATAATCTTGCTTGATAATATCCCACCTGAAGATGAGCTCGCCCCTGGAATAGTAGTCCTTGCTTCAATAATGAACGGATTACTATTTGCTTATGTAGGTTCTTTAATACAGAATTCTTTTGGAAAGAAGAGAAATTACAAATGAGAAAATGCCAGGACTTTTCCTGTTCGAGGTACCCACCTCGTCATGGAAGATCATCATTACTCCATTTTTCCGTTGGCCTTGTGCTCGATCAGGTGATCAAATTCTCCCCAAAAACCTCATCGTATCAATTCCATCTGAATAATTCCACAGTTCAGGCATTTGTGCTTTCCCGAAAGGAATACATCCTTCAAACCAACCATTGCTTGACTTGGAAAATCCTACAGCATTTATAATTAGTCAACTTCAAAATGGCAGAAACCCAAAGGGTATAGCCTCGATTTGTGCAGCAAAATAAGAACGAGGTCTTTGCGAGGGTGCAGCATTTTTCCTAAGGGCTTTTATAAAATCAGCCACCTCCTTGTCTTTCGCATCGTCACCAAACGATACCACTATATCTGTTCGCCCCAATGCACGGAGCAACCCATCAATGTACTCCTTGCCTTCTGCTTCGGCCTGGATCAAAATCCTATTGGTCAGTGCTAAGTTGCGAGCCGTGTCGATCCGCTCAGAGATGATCGCACCAAAATAATTTCCCACCAATGGATATAAGTCCTTGCCCGCATGCACTTGAAATGAACGCGTTTCACGAACCACCATTTTGTTCACTTCATAAACAGGTTCATGCATAGATGCTCTTGGAAGAATAATTTTTTTAATGGAGTCTTGATGGTATTCGATCTGGGCATCTTTCAGGTTCAGATAAGCAGTGATTGTCACAGGCACCTGAGCGATTGCACGAATGGCTTTGGACTTATCGTTTTTGCGATGGATGAAAAACAGATCGTTGTAGGTGTGCTTCACCAAATGCAATTCTTTTATGGACAGGATTTGTTCCAGGGTAAGATGTTGAGGCACTGGAACAGAATTGATGCGGCCATAAAATAGTCCACCGATAAAGGCGGCTACGATCAGGCCGAGGGCGAGGATGGAAGGGAAAGTTTTCATAATGGTTTGTCTAAATGAAAATGCTCTTTAAAAAATTGAATATTAGTTATTGAAACGCGAAATGATGATTTGAGAAGAGTTGGTCAGGCGACCAACTCTAACAAGGAGGCGAGGATGGAGGAATGCGTTTTCATAAAAATGGAATTATAATAAAGTGAGTTGTGGAAAGTGTTAGTCACGCGACCAATTCTAACAAAGGTTTCAATTGTTGATTTGGCACTTTTTTGTCTTGACACAAAAAAGTGCCCAAAAAAAGTCAAGACAAAAACATGCTTCCTCGCGCGTCCCATCGCACCCCCGCCTTTT
>JANOQB010000422.1:0-3047 GCA_031422215.1 Cytophagales bacterium
ACCCGAAGCACTGATGTAAATGTGTATTAGGGCAGGTCTCCTGGCTCTTCCGATTTTTCTATCCGCCTTCTCGTGGCGCGTATCGCAACCACAATGGCACGTGAATAAAATTTTCCTGCACAGGTGCAGAACCGGAATTACAGTTGCGGGAACAGCCCCCGATTTTAACAGGGTTCCCTTTTAACCCCGATAAACACCGGGGACCGCAATACGGCTGCAAACATAATTGATTTCGATGAATCAGGACAAAATGATTGCGGTGGGGTGTACGACAGTTTTGCAATTCATACTTGGGCTAAAGCCCAATTCCAACTGGTATTCAATTGCCACGGGGCTTAAGCCCCTTGTCTATGCACACAAGTATGTGGCTAATTTCCCTGGTATTTGTTAAATCCATGTCTTGAAACCATTTTTTAAACTATATCTATATGCAACTTGAATTATTCAACCACGATCCTGATTTTTTTATTCCAGGCAGCTTCAAAGATAAGCGTCTGGAAAAAAGGGGCTTCAGTTAGTAACACATATGATGGAAAAGAACACCCTTGTATTGAATCAGTTATCACGCGATAGGTCTGATTTGGTAGGCTTTAGCCGATTTCTCAACAACGATAAGATAACCACCGGCAAGCTCATCGATTCAGCGGTTGAGCGGTGCGGCAGGTTAGTGTATGGGCGCCATGTTTTGGTCATCAATGACACCACTGATTTTAATTTCAGGGATCATCACAATTACCTGGAAATGGCAGACGGGCATTTGGGTCCCATGAGCAATGAAGGTGACATGGGGTTTTACCTTCACCCGGGTTTGGCAATTGATGCCGAAGATGGAATGGGCTTGGGCTTTTCGTATGTAAAAATATGGAACAGGAAACAGGGTGAGACCCATGGCCGAAAAGACCGTAGTTATAACCAGCAGCCCTTGGAGGCAAAAGAATCCTACCGGTGGATTGAATGTGGAATGGAGAGCAAAAAGAACCTGCAAGGGGCGGACCATCTAACCATTATAGGCGATCGGGAGAGTGACATCTACCAAGAATTTGCCCTGCTCCCAGATGAAAGAACGGATTTGATCATACGCTCCTGTCAAAACCGGAAAGTATATGGAAGTGATGTGAATTTATATGAGGCCCTTGGCCAAATGCCTTGCCGTGGAGATTACAACTTGAAAGTGAGGGGGACCAAAAACGGAAAAAGGGAAGCAAGAAATACCGTGATGGAGGTTCGCTATAAAAAAGTAAGGATACAAAAACCGGGTAACGTAAAAGATGAAACACTGCCCGCTTATGTTGAATTGTACGCAGTCGAAGCCAAAGAAAAAGCAGGTCACGCACCGGGCAAAGGAAAAGCCATTTGCTGGAGGTTGCTCACCACTTATCCCATTGACAAGATCGAAGATGCCTTTAAAATCATTCAATGGTACGCACGCAGATGGCAGATCGAATTATTGTTTGGGACATTGAAAAGCAAGGGGCTAAATTTAGAAGCAAGTGAATTGGAAAGTGGGGCTGGGTTAAAAAACCTTTGCGTCATTGCCTTACAAGTGGCCCTAAAAATAAATCAGCTCAGCCAAGGCAGGGAGAATGAATCTGAAAAGAGTGCTGAAATCAGTTTTACCCAAGAGCAGATTGTTGTTTTGAAAGCATTGGCAAGCCGATGCGAAGGGAAAACCGAAAAGCAGAAAAATAGATTTAAAGAAGGCACGATCGCTTGGGCAGCTTGGGTCATCGCCCGCATGGGAGGATGGAAAGGTTATGCCAGCGAAGCCAAACCTGGAAACAAAACCATGCGAATAGGGCTCAACAAATTTGAAGGCATATACATTGGATGGAACTTATCCCAAAAGATGTGTGCATAGACAAGGGGCTTAAGCCCGTGGCAATTGAACACCTGTAGAAAGTGGGCTTCCTGCCCGATCGCTTGGCAGGCGGGTAGCCCAAAGTATAGATGCCAGTACACGCACAAACTATATTGCTTAATATCGGTTAAAAACTGGAAGTGCGACCGTGTCTTTTTGAAATGCACCCATTCGACCCGCGATCCCGGTAAAAAAGATTGGCGCAAACCTCAACGGGATTCCGGGCCTGCCTAGCCGGCAGGCAGGGTCTCGTTTGCTTGTGAACCAATTTAATAAAATTCTCCCCACGCCCGGAATGACACAATAAATAATCAGAAATAACTTGAAATACCAAACTGAATGCCACCGGTATTTGATGCTGGGTTATTCAAGAGGTCGCGTCTCCATTCCCTGCGGTAGTTAAGTCGCAATACCGTTTGTGGAGTTGGCCGAAAACTGATTGCGGGAGAGATAGCCCGAAAGGTTTCCCCTATGTTATCACCAGTTTCGTTGAAGCTTCCAACATTCCAGTCAGCGTATTCGAGTCGGCAGGCAATATTGAAGACCGAGTTTTTAAAACCGAAAGTTGTTCCTTTCAATACCGGCTGCACAAAATCTATAAATCCTCCATATTGTTTTTCACCGTACTGCTGGCTATAGGTATCGGCAATATCTAAATTGACCCAAGCCCATTCACCCACCACGTAGGTTTTGAGTACGGGTATTACAGAGTTAAAGTCAATAGCAACAACATGAAGCCTGCGCTTATCATCCAACACGAGTCCATCTTCCACAAACTTGTTATAAACTCCTCCCATGTAAGAGAGCCCAATCTCACCCATGTTATTTTTTCTTAGTGCAATTTTTCCTGTAAACAATGGCTGACCATTACTGCTTTCTTCAAAACGTGCTGCCGTTTTCTTAGATGCAGGCAGAAATGTTTTGTTCTCCGTGTTGTTGGCAATGCTTTCATCAAATCCGTTGGTGAGGTAGGCTTCGTAACCGAAGGCCCAGTTGTTTGAATATTTCTTTCCGTACAGTCCAAACCCCACATTGCTCCAGGTGGCAGGAAGCATTTGTGTTGCAGAAATTGGTCTGTCTATAAACTCCCATTTAGGGCCATCATGGTTTTGATTAAATGCACCAATAGGATTCATTACCACACCTCCACGTAAGTTTAGTAATGGAGCTAATTCGAAATCTATGGAAG
>JANOQB010000423.1:0-3676 GCA_031422215.1 Cytophagales bacterium
AATTTTTCGCCAGACAAACAATGGATGCTTTTGCTGGACCGATCCGATTATCCCACCATTGAAGAACTGTCGCGGCCGGAGTTGCGCATAGCAGGCCTTCGCATCAACCCTGAAAATTTTGGGGCGAGCCGGGGCAACTACCTGATAGGTTTGAAAGCCAAACGCCTGAGCGATGGGCAAGAGTTTGAAATAAAAAACATGCCGTCCCCATTGCTACTGAGCAGCGTAAGTTTTTCCCCCGATAGCAAGAAGATTGCCTTTCTGCAAAACAAAGCCGAGCGCATAGAACTCTGGATGATTGATGTGGCAACCCTTACGGCTTCTAGGTTGACCGAAAGAAAAATCAACAATGTGTTGGGAGGTTTTGTGTGGCTCTCCGATTCGCAGCAACTATTGTTTGCCGGTGTGCCGGAAAATTTGAAACCCCTTGCCGAAAAATCACGCGTGCCATCGGGGCCGGTGGTGGAAGAGAACCTCGGAAAAAAAGCACCTTCACGCACCTATCAGGATTTATTGAAAAATCCGTATGACGAAGCTGCGTTCAGTTACTACGCACAATCGGATCTGATCTTGAAAAATATCAATGGCACAGAAAAAACACTGAGCACCTCCTCCATTCACGCGGGCTTCACACCATCGCCCGATGGAAAATTGATCTTGACCGAAATTATCCAACGGCCCTATTCGTATCTGGTGCCGGCTTTTTATTTTCCACAGCAAGTGAGCGTGATTGACATGAACGGAAAACTTATAAAAGACATTGTAAAAATCCCTTTGCTCGATTACATTCCCACAGGCTTTAACGCCACGCAGCGCGAGCCACGGCAGCATAACTGGCGGGCCGATAAACCTGCCACACTTTATTGGGCACATGCACAAGACGATGGCGACCCGAAAACGAAAGCCGACATCCGCGATAAAATTTTTACTTGGGATTATCCGTTTGCTTCCCCTCCAAAAGAACTCGTGAGTTTACCACTTCGCTATGCGCGGATGATGTGGGGCAACGACAACACTGCTTGGGCTTTTGAACGATGGACGAGCGACCGCAAAGAGCGTGTGTATCAAATCAACCCTGCAACAGCAACAAAAAAAATAGTGTTCGACAGAAATTTTGAAGACGGCTACAACGATCCGGGAAACGTGATCACTGCACAAAATGAATTTGGCCGCCCGGTCATGCTCATCAACAAAGACAACAGTGTGTATATGAGTGGGGCAGGCTCTTCTCCCTCTGGCGACATGCCCTTCTTGGATAAACTCGACTTAGGCACAGGAAAGAAAACAAGATTGTGGCAATGCCAGGCGCCATACTATGAAGCGTTCACCGTTTTGTTGGATTCGAAAAAAGGAACATTCGTTACATCGCGTGAGTCCAATTCAGAAAACCCAAATTACTATCAACGGGTTATTGGGTCAACCAAATCAACTGCCATCACTTCTTTTCCTCATCCCTATCCGCAGATCAAAGACGTAAAAAAAGAAGTTCTAAAATATAAGCGATCGGATGGTGTTGAACTATCGGCAGATTTATATTTGCCGCCCGGCTACAAAAAGGAACACGGTCCGTTGCCGGGATTGGTGTGGGCTTATCCACGCGAGTTTAAATCGGCAGCGGTAGCGGGGCAAGTGAAAGGATCGCCCCATACATTCACGCGCTTGAGTTGGGGCGGCCCGATCTATTGGGTGATGCGTGGCTATGCCGTGCTCGACAACGCATCGATGCCCATTGTGGGCGAAGGTGATAGCGAACCCAATGATACTTACATTCAACAATTGACAGCCAGTGCACAAGCTGTGGTAGATTATGGTTCATCGCTGGGCGTGCTCGACCGCGAGCGCGTGGGAGTGGGTGGCCATTCGTATGGAGCATTTATGACGGCCAACTTATTGGCACACTCCGATATTTTCAAAGCAGGAATTGCACGGAGCGGAGCCTACAACCGCACACTTACACCATTTGGTTTTCAGGCCGAAGAGCGCACCTATTGGGAGGCCCCGAAATTTATTACAACATGTCGCCATTTTCGTATGCCGATAAATTGAAGGAGCCAATTTTATTTATCCATGGCGAAGCCGACAATAACTCGGGCACGTTCCCTATTCAAACCGAACGGTTTTACAATGCCATCAAAGGGCATGGTGGCACTTCGCGCTATGTGGTGTTGCCATACGAAAGCCACGGCTACGCAGCGAAAGAAAGCATCATGCACACATTGTGGGAAATGGACACGTGGCTTGAAAAATATGTAAAGAACAACAAACAGAAACCGGAGAACACGAAAGTGGATTTGAAGCATTGACGAATTTGGGCATCGGGTATTAGGCATTGGGCATTGGGCACGAGAATCGTCACTTACATTATAGTACGGTATAATCCGCATGATTTGGTTGCCGGATATGTTCTGGATTTCTGTAATCAATAAATAAAAAATCTACAATATCTCTATGAAGCAATCTCTCTTAACTGTCCTCATTTTATTCTCATCCCTTCACCTTTCTCAAGCCCAGCCCGACACCGTAAAAGTGGGCGCTTATGTGATCAGCGTGCACGACATAAACTTTCGCGATAAAGAATACACCATGCGCTTCTGGCTGTGGTTTGTGTATGGCAATCCTGAATTTGATTTTACCAAGCAACTCGATATACCCAATGCCAAAGCCATAGACCCTCCGGAAATTATTCTCGACAGCCTCGGCAACAAGGCGTGGGCCATCATGAAAATGAAAGCTGTGATGAAAGAAAACTGGAATGTGCTCGACTTCCCATTCGACACACAGCATCTGAAAGTCCAAATTGAAAACACACTGTTCGACAACCAAAGTTTAGTGTTTGCACCGGATGTAAAAGGAAGCAGGTTTGATAAAAACGAAGCGATAGACGGCTGGAGGATCACGAACTTTAAAGTAAGCCAGCACGACAATGATTATGAAACCGGATTCGGTGATCCGGCACCGGACCGGGCATTGCAAAATTTTTCTTCCTTCACCATTGACATGGACATTGAGCGCAATGCGTGGGGCTTGTTCATGAAAATATTCATCGGCATGTACATCGCGTTTCTTATCTCTGTTATCAGTTTCGCCATTCACACTCCCGAGCTGGAGCCGCGGTTTGGTTTGCCTGTGGGCGGATTGTTTGCCACGGTAGGTAACAAGTATATTATAGATTCCATCTTGCCCGAATCTTCTTCCTTTACTTTGGTGGATTCGCTGCACACGCTTACCTTCTTTGCTATTTTTTCTACGCTTGTTGTTTCAGCACTGGCTTTAAGGCAAAACGAAAAAGGAAATCGTGAAGCTGCGGTGAAGTTGAATTACATAGGCTCCAAATATGTGATAGGCATTTACATCATCGCCAATATGATTATGGTAGGGCTGGCGATATTATAGTTTTACCTCACCCCTACCCCTCTCCAGAGGAGAGGGGTGACTATCGATTTGAGGCTATGCGAACATTTCATAGGCAGGACTGATCAAATTTTATTTTTCGTATCCATCACAATCGTAACAGGCCCATCGTTGACGAGGCTCACTTTCATGTCGGCACCAAACTCTCCGGTTTGCACTGGCTTGCCCAACTCGCCATTTAATGCTCGGATCAATTCTTCATAAAGTGGTATGGCCAATTCCGGTTTCGCTGCTTTGATATAGCTCGGACGGTTACCCTTTTTTG
>JANOQB010000424.1:0-2207 GCA_031422215.1 Cytophagales bacterium
GTGAGGCCAATGCGATAAGAAAGATTTAACCAGTCGGTAAATTCGTAGCCAACATTTAAGTTTCCAATCACGCGGTCTTCTCTTGTTTCGAACCCATCGTACTTGGCCGACCAATATGGGTTTGTTGAAGTGCCGCGTGCCACAAAGAAAATACTTTCGCGTGTGAGTGGATTTTCGAAGGGCTGCCCTTGCAAATCCCAGTTGCGGCCCAAGTATAAGGTGCGTGCCAGCACAGAGCCGTTTCCGATAGCATTGCTTGCCCCCCCGGGTGGCCCTTTTTGCACCCGTGTGTTGAAGCTCATGGTGCCACCGATGGTAATCTTGTTGGACAACACCGTGTTGGCACCCACACTGATATTCGTTCTCTTAAAAGTTGATTCAGGTATGATACCGCTTTGATCGGTTTGCGAAACGGTAGTGGTAAAATTTGATTTCTCGTTGCCACCGCTTAGCGTTATTGAGTTGTCAACCAGTGCGCCCGTGTTGAAAAAATCTTTTACGTTGTTGGGATAAGCGCGATAGGGAACTGTGGCCGGTGCATTGGGAAAAGCCGCAGCCATGTCTGTCCAATAAGGTTGCTCGGTGATGGTTGGATAATTCACCGCATCGGGAAACGGAGCGCCCCACGAGCCATTTACCTGGCCATAGGTGAAGCCGGTGCCAGTGCCATATTTGTTTTGATATTTTGGCAACCCCGAAATTTCCTCCAACGAGTAACTGGAGTTGACCGTGATCTCAAGCCCTTTGCGCGAAGCATGCGATGTTCCCGTTTTGGTGGTGATCACAATCACACCATTGGCAGCACGCACTCCGTATAATGCAGCACCCGCTCCACCGGGAGGTAGCACGTTCATTGACTCCACATTGTTTGGGTCAATGCCAGCCAAGCCACTGCCATAGGCACCGCCACCCACCAATTGATTGGTAGTGTTTGTTTGCGAGTTGTCGTAGGGAATACCATCCACCACAATCAACGGTTGATTGTTACCAAGCAGCGAGCGGTTACCCCTTAGCGTGATGCGAGTTGCACTGCCCGGCACTCCACTGGAACCAATGATGTTCACTCCGGCAATTTTACCTTGCAAGCCACGCAACGGATCGGCTTCCGAAATTTGTTGTATGCGGGTGCCCGGTACATTTTCCATTCGGTAGCCGAGCGATTTTTTTTCCCGCTCGATGTTGGCCCCCGTGATCACCACCTCACCCAATTGGGTTGCATCAGTGGCCAGCAAGATATCCACAACAGTACGATCGCCCACCACAATCTCCTGGGTGGCCAACCCGATGAAAGAGAAAATCAACGTTCCGCCTGTGGCCGGAACCGTAAACTTATATTCTCCTTTGGAATCGGTAACAGATCCCTGTGTCGTGCCTTTGAGCACCACGTTTACACCGGGCAACGGAAGGCCATCTTCCTGCGCGGTTACTTTACCAGAAATAATCCGCTCCTGGGCCAATGCACTTAGCGCAAGGGCCAACGAGAAGCTCACTAGTAAAAACTTCTTCATACAAATGTGTTTAGTAAATAATTGTAACTCCGCGCAGGGTTTTCTCCTATGCGTTAGTTCAAAGTTCACAATATGGGGAACAGGATAAATGACTTAGAAAGGTGTATATGGATTTGGATTAGATGCCGCAATTGGTGGGAGGATTGATTTCGTATCGTTCCGAGGCGGAGACGATACTTGACATTGCAAGTGGCGGGAGGATGTTATCGGTTTTTCAAGAAAGAGAAACTATCAAAATAACTTTTACAATTGTCCAACATCGTCTCCCGCTTCGGGGACGATGTTGGTGAGGCAATACTGATTGCATATCGTTCCGAGGCGGAGACGATACCTGACATTGTAATATGAGGAAGGATGTATGACAAGTTGCACCAATGCACATTTAGAACCACAACAAAAAAGGGACACGCCTTCATCGCTTGACCAACCTTAGTAGAGGAGAAATCACAGAGAAAAGTCAAACCTTATTAATTTTGGGCAATTAGAATAAGGTAATGAGGTTGAGCGTCATATTATAACTGATGTTACGCACTTCGTGATTTCTTTGTGCCTTAGTGACTTCGTGGCAAAGTGAGGTGCACGAAAATTGAGCCACAAAGGCACCAAGACACGAAGTTTCACTAAGAAAATACATTGAAATTCGGTTTATGCGTAACATCAGTTATAATTTGTTTTGTACAAAGGTTGGTCAACACATCT
>JANOQB010000425.1:0-4583 GCA_031422215.1 Cytophagales bacterium
CATCAACCTGGCCAGCGTGGTGTGCTCAAAGTAGGCCGAGTTAAATATACCGGGCGTAAGCAACACTACTGTAGGCTTGCTGTTTTGCCGGTTGGATAAACCCAATAAGTTTTTCAAAAGCAAGTCAGGGTAATCCTTTACCGATCGCACATTATTTTTTGGCAACAGGCCCGGAAAAATACGATAGGTCATGTTCCGGTTCTCCAACATGTACGAAACTCCTGAAGGGGTGCGCAAATTATCTTCCAATACATAAAATGATCCATCGCTATCGCGAATGAGATCTATGCCGGAGATATGCGTGTAAATATTAAAGGGCACATCTACATTCACCATCTCGCGCAGAAAACCTGCACCTGAATATATGAGCGCAGCTGGAATGACACCATCTTTGACAATGAATTGCTCGTGATATATGTCGCGCAGAAAAATATTGAGGGCTTTTATCCGTTGCTTGATTCCGCTCTCAATATGTGCCCACTCTGGGGCTGTGATAATGCGAGGAATGATATCGAACGGAAATATTTTTTCAATGCCTTCACCATCGCTATATACCGTGAAGGTGATGCCCTGGCTCATAAAGAGTTTTTTGGCCAGCTCATCTTTGCGCGACAAATCTTCGGAGGAATCCTGATTTAACGAATCGAAAAAAAGTTTGTATTGAGCACGTACCTCACCTTGGCTGCACATTTCGTCCCAAACATGAGGTGGCACTGAATAGTTAGAAATGAAATCACCTGCTGACATAGCATAAATATACCAATGAGATTGAAGTAGGCAATACCCTATATAAAAACAACGCGTGTGAAATCGTTTGCGTGAATGAAATACAAAGCAGAGCAAAAAAAAACCGGGCACCCCTGCCCGGTTTTCTAAACAACAAACCCAAAACAACAATTAGTAAGACCTCCAAGGTTTTTAAAAACCTTGGAGGTCTTTAGAGCATGACATTACCGCCTACTTTTTAGTCTGCCCCATCCAATTTAGCCCTATCAACCGAATACTTGGCCACGGCTTTTCCCTGTACCAAACCCGCCTCTGCATCAAACCGATAGTGGATGCCTCCATAAAGTCTTGACATCGCTGCCTCTTCTGCCCACGCTTTGCATTGTGCTGCTTCGTTGGGAAATATATACGACAGCACTTCGGATGCTGCTGACGAATACGTGCTGTGCCCCGATGTGTAAGCCGGAAAATTGGGTGTGCCCAAAATAGTTTTGAATCCAGGTATTGTTTGAATCGGACGGGGATAATGGTAGTAGTATTTCGCATCCCAGCAACTGATGCCTGCATCCATAACGGCCATGTTCAAATAAGCAAAGGTGCGTGCCGAGCGAAGGGGATTCAATTTGTATTTGATCATAAACTCTTTTGCAAAACGGTTCCAGTGCCCAGGCGGTGTGTAGGTGCTCAATCCATCCGACCACCAGTTGGCAATTTTTCTCTGTTCGTTGGTCAGGTTCTTGGCAAAGTCTTTGAGTTCTTGCGCGTCTTTTTCAAATGCAGGCGAGCCCGGTGCGGGAGGTACAGGTGGCCTTACCACCTCTACGTTGGGCACATTCCACATTTTCACTTTGCCAAATAAGGGTGTCAAGCCAACAGGCCGCTGCGGGGTTTCCATATTGTCCCACTGCCAACCGAAGCGTTTAAAAGCTGCAGCTTTAATTGAATCTGATTTTGCTTTTGGTGTTTGTGCATTTCTCATTCCATCACCTGCCGCTCTTGCCAGCGCAATCTTTTTTACTTCCGTTCCAATAATTTTTCCCGCTTCAATATCACTGGCCACGTTCGATCCCGACCAGGTCAAACTGCTCAAATGTTCTTCCGCTTTGGCGGCAAGAAAATCTACTTCCAAGGGAAACATGGCGGTCAATATATCTCTCGAAATCACAGCAACTACAGCACCATCAGATGGATAAGATGGCAACGAATTTTTTGTGTATGCCGAGGGGATTGATGTGTCAACAACATAAGGTGCGGGCCTTGCGAATGAATATTTGTAATGCCACGCGGTGACCAATCCATCATACTGGGCCACACTTAAATAGGCAAGCATCCTGCACGTGTAGGGCGGATGTGAAAAAGGAAATGCTGGTGGCCCGGCTGGTGTTGCAGCGTTGGGCAATGTATAAGTTCCATCAGGATTTGGGCCCGGTATCAAATTATATTTGGCTGCTAATTCAAGGGCAATTTCGTTCCAACGCAAAACCGGATTGTTGGTCCAATATTCCACAGCCTCCACTTGATCTCCATTCAGGTTTGCCGTGGCCGATTTCAAGGAGGCCAACTCGGCCTGATAGGCAGCCGAAGCAACGCTGGCAGGAGTGGCCACTGTAATTTGATTGGGGGAAGATAATAGTATTGGCTTCCACGATCCACCGTTTTCATCCACATCAGCAAATTCGTAAGACGAAAAGTTTGCGCGGGTAGGCAAGTCGGTTTCGCAGGAGACGGCCAGCATTCCGATGCAAAAAATGGTAAGGAGTATGAGTATGTTTTTTTTCATAGCGATGTCGGTTATTGTGATTTCTTAATGTTAAACTGATAGGTGGCCCCTGCACCAATGTTGGTGAACTTGCCCATGTTCCTACCTTCTATCATTTGAGAATAGTAGGCGAGCACCCCCAACCCTTTTAGGTTTTTCTTAAAGTAATATTGTGCGAAACCCCCAACCTGTGCTACTTCCACTTTGTTGGTCGGTTGAGGTGAATTGTATTTTCGGATGTCATCGCCACTGGTGGATTTCAATGCCGTATAGTTGGCTTCCAGCCTAAGGGCGTAATCAAACAACCACGTGCCGATGGTGGCATTATAATTCCACGCGTTGGGCACATCCATAAACGGGGTGTAGTAGCTGCCATTGTTATAGTAGTAATCTCTTTCGGTTTCGGTTTGGCCTCTCCATAAATGAGCACCGGCCACCCGCACATACATTCCTTTGTCCAATTGGTAATGGAGAATTCCCCGCAGGGTCCCCTCATTGGTGCCCAATCCTAAACTGTATGGCATGTAATCGGATAGATAATTTGACATAGGTGTGGCGAAGGCTGCTGTTGCCAACGCTGCCAGATTTCCTTTTCCAATTTTCTTTTTTATGATTTCATATTTCAGGGCCACGCTCATATCCTGAAAGCCTTTCACTCCAGCCAGCTGCCCACCGGTAGATTTTGTGGTGACATATGGAGTTGCCATCAGAAAATTCAACTTGTTGGTAATGCCGTAGGCCACCATGGGCACTGTGGTATTGCGTGTAAGTGTTCCGATATTTCCATTTACCCGTAGCTCGGCTCCCTCCCAGTACTCGTCCCACTCGCCCCGGTCGTAGCTAAGGGCAAAGCACACTTCATGCTTCTTCATCAAAATTTCATCGGCAGGTGTTTGTGCCGTCAACGGCCTTGCACCAATCAGCAATAGTGCAAATAGACTCAATGGTAAATATTTTTTCATTCGTAATTGGTTTAAAGTCCTGTTTGGATTAATGGTCCGTGTTGTCCTTTTCGGCATCCAACCGCGAAAAATTTTTTCGCAAATAGAATATGCCTGTAAAAACCGGACTTGCTATTGGGATTGACTAAAAAGTCGCTCTGTCATCGCGATCTCGTCTGCCCATATCAAAACACGAAATAATGGATTTGCCGAAAACTTGGTTTCGGCAAATAAGGAAAGGCTAAGCTTTGGGAGGAGGACTGTTCAATTGAATCGACAGCGACTCATATACAGTAATACGAGTGCCATGAGTAAGCACTTTGCCCCAACCGGTTACTTCAGATTGAAGCACGGTAGCGCATGAGATGTAATCTTTAATTAACTGCTGGGAAGATTTTGTGGTGTCTTTTTCTGTGGAAGGGTTGTCCGAGAATGATTTCACATAATCCGTCAGTGCTTGTTTAATTTCTTTGGAGGCGTTGTCTTTTACGCACACGATGTGCAGCGTGTCGCTGATCAACCGTTGCTTAACCAAGCGATAAATTTCCCCGTTGTATTCAAACTCGCCATCCACACGGGTGAACTCGCGTGAGTCGGTTGCATAGGGAACGGTGATGGGCACTTTGATGGTCACTTCTTGTTGGGGCAAATAGTTGTCGTCATCAAATAGGGCTTTCATTTCCTTTTCGTTGCGAAACTGAAGGCCCACAAAAACGCCATAATATCCAAGCGTGTTTAGCAGGAACAAAACCAACAATACTATGGTGATACCTTTTTTCAAGGCCGGAAATGTAGCAAATAATTTTTATTTGAAAAACCAAACCCTGATCGGGGCTTAAAAAAGGACTTTTTCTTATTGATGATTTCGAAAAGTAGCGCGAACCTTGGTTCCTAGCCTTGGTTCGTGTCTTCACGAACTAAGAATAAGAATGCCGAAAAAAAGTGTTTCGTGAGGACACGCACCATGCTGTAACACCAACAATGGCGGAGATGTAAGTCAGTCTCCAAATGGCCAAACCGATGTTAGCGGTTCGTTGTTTTTCTTAGTCTATATCCAGCCTAATTCTTTTACAGTCATTTCACTTTCAACAGATCCTGTATGCAAAGTTGCTTTGGGTTCAAAGAGAAGGTTAAATAAAATTTCTCCATTTGTATGC
>JANOQB010000426.1:0-3411 GCA_031422215.1 Cytophagales bacterium
CAACATCATTTAATAAAACCTTGCCAGTAAGAGAAATCAGCCTTACACTAACAGGCAATATGATCCGCTACAAATGGTCGTTTGATTATATCCCATTATCTAAAGCCGATAAGATTTTAATAAAGAAAGGAGAAGTAGTACGCTTCAAATTTTACAACAATACCATGATGCGCCACCCCCTGCACTTGCATGGACATTTCTTTCGTTTCATCAATGCCCAGGGCGAATACTCACCACTTAAACATACGTTCGATATTCAGCCAATGGAAAACGTAACTATAGAGTTTCTGGCCGATGCGGATCAAGACTGGTTTTTTCATTGTCATATTCTGTATCACATGGCTACGGGCATGGGGCGCATTGTAAGCTACGAAGGCTCCACACAAAATGAGTTTGCCAAAACAGGATATGCAGCCTTAAAGAAAGGCGACAACGCTACGTATAAATGGGCCGACTTAAACGTGCTGTCAAATGGTGCATGGGGAGACGCAACGCTATCCAACAACAAAACACAACTTCGCTTTGAAGGACGAACTTCCTGGAAAGGCGATTATGAAACCGAAACACATGTAGTACGCTATTTGGATAAACGCGATTACTTCGCAGCTTTTATAGGATACGATTATCGCTACAACAAAGGCGGTATTGAAAACACCAGTGATAACCGAAAGGTATTTGAGGCAGGTTTGATTTACTTACTCCCCTTTTTTATAGAAGCAGAAGTCCGCATTGATCATACAGGTCGGTTTCGCGCACAGCTTGAGCGAAAGGACATGCCCATTACCACACGGCTATTTTTTGATGGAAGGGTAAACTCCGACAAAGAATATACACTGGGCCTTCGCTATTTTCTTACCCGTACTTTTTCTATTGGCACTTTATACGATAGTGACTACGGTGCAGGGGCAGGAATTGGTATTCGGTATTGATTTAACACCTACCCCTCTCCACAGCAGCGGGGAAGTCTTGGATTTCAACATGAGCGTAACATGACAATCGACTGTAAGAAACCCGGTAAATGACATATATCATGTTCTTCCATGACCCGGATCATTAAGCCAGCTACGCAGTGTTGCTTTATTTGTCAATGAATTAATCACACCCAAAAAACTTGAAATCACTATGAAAAAGTTACTCTGTATTATCATTTCGGCTTTGTTTCTGTTTTCGTGCGCCCCCGACAAGCCCAACACTGAAGGCGAGAATGACCACGAGAAAAAAGAAAATGCAGTAGCTGAAGCTACCGAGCGCCTCACCGATCCCACCAAAGGAATTGGACAGATCAAAAACGTGACCCTGCACACACCCATTGAGTTAGACCGTGCGAGCCGGGGCAAAGCCATCTACGACATGAAATGCTCGGCCTGCCATAAACTTACCGATCAGCGCGTAGTGGGGCCGGGCTGGCTGGGTGTTACAAAAAACAGAAAACCCGAGTGGATCATGAACATGATCTTGAATGTGGAGGTGATGCTGGAGCAAGACCCAGAAGCGCAAAAACTTCTTGAGCTATGCCTTACCCGCATGCCCAACCAAAATGTTTCCATCGGTGATGCGCGCGATCTGTTGGAGTATATGAGGCAAAATGACGGAGAGAAATAAGTGGCCGAGGGTGAAACAGAAAAAAAAGATTGACATAAACATAATAGTAAAAAGCCATCCACCACAGTCACCCCTCTCCCGTGGAGAGAGGCCGGGGGTGAGGCCATTTCAATAACCAAAATCCAATCATATATGAAAAAAGTTTTGCTGCCAATTTTAACACTGCTTGTTTTTGCGTGTGGGCAACCCACCGCAACAACAGAGAGCCCCGCTTCTGCCAGCTTGCCTGCCGGTGGCCAATCAAATGTAAAAGATGATGTGTCGCAACAAGATGTGGTTCGCATCGCGGTAAGCTCACCGGATCACACCACATTGGTGACCGCTTTGAAAACTGCCGAGTATGTGGATGTGCTTTCCAATGCCGGGCCCTTCACTGTGTTTGCCCCTACCAATGCTGCCTTTGATAAACTGCCTGCGGGCACTGTTGAAGGTTTGCTGAAACCAGAAAGCAAAGACGCCCTGCGAAATATTCTGGAGTACCATGTGTATGTGGGCGTGCTTACCGAAACGATGCTTCAAGACGGAATGAAATTAAACCAGGTGAACCTCGACAATATAACCATCACCAAGAAAGATGGAAAGATTGCAGTGAACGGGGCCAACGTGCTGGGCTCTGCGCGGGGCTCGAATGGAATCGTGTATATCATAGACAGCGTGCTGCTGCCACCCGAAAAGAAATAATTTTAGTTAACCAAAAAACAAATAATCATGAAGACAAAAATAATTTATAGAGTATTTACTGTGCTCACTGTATTTGCCACGATAGCACTCTGGCAAAGTTGCAAACCAAAAGCTCCGGGTAGCGTGACGATGGGCGATGCCGCAAGCAAAGCCTATGTGGCACCAGGAAAATATGATGAATTCTACAATGTAGTGTCGGGCGGTTTTAATGGGCAGATGAGCATCTACGGACTTCCATCCGGAAGATTGTTCCGCATCATTCCTGTCTTCTCTCAATTTCCCGAAAATGGTTGGGGCTACAGCGAAGAATCAAAACCTATGTTGAATACTTCACACGGATTTGTTCCGTGGGACGACCTGCACCACATCGCTTTATCAACCACCAAAGGCGAGCATGATGGCCGGTGGGCTTTTGGCAACGCCAACAACACGCCTCGCGTGGCCAGAGTGGACATGAAAACTTTTAAGACCGTGGAGATTTTGGAGCTGCCCAACAGCGGTGGCAATCACTCTTCACCATTCATTACTGAAAACACCGAGTATGTAATAGCCGGAACGCGCTTCAGTGTGCCTGTGGGCGACAATACCGATGTGCCCATCAGTTCATTCAAAGAAAATTTTAAAGGATATATCAGTTTTATTTCGGTGGATCCGAGCGAAGGAAAAATGAAAATTGCTTTCCAATTAAAAACACCGGGTGTGAGCTTCGATCTGGCCCGTGCTGGTAAGGGGCCATCGCATGGATGGTTTTTCTTCTCTACTTATAATACAGAGCAAGCCTACACCCAATTGGATGTAAACGCTTCGCAAAAAGACAAAGACTTTATTATGGCTGTTAACTGGAAGAAAGCAGAGGAATATATCAAGGCTGGAAAGGGCACAACCTCAAAAGCAAAATATGCCCACAACGTATGGGACGAAAGCACGCACACCGGAACTTCCACCATCATGGAAGATGTGCTCCAGTTGGATCCTGCCGTATTAAAGGATATCATTTATTTTATTCCATGCCCTAAGTCGCCACATGGTTGCGATACAGATCCTACCGGGGAATACATTGTGGCCAGCGGAAAATTGGCCGCACTTATTCCTGTGTTCTCTTTTACAAAAATCCAGGCCGCAATTGCA
>JANOQB010000427.1:0-2277 GCA_031422215.1 Cytophagales bacterium
CCAACCTTGTATTGATTCCAAATTCGATAAAAATAATTTCAAAGATGTGTGCATAGACAAGGGGCTTAAGCCCGTGGCAATTAAATCCCGTTAGCAAGTGGGCTTTAGCCCAAAGATGGAATGCAAACTCTCGTTGTTCAATTTGGATGAATCACCGAGCAACAATTTGTTATATTTGATCAAAGGCTTACTTCAATAATACTCTCCCATGACATCCCGTAGAAAATTTCTTCAACTTGGCTCGCTCGCCACGTTTGCGCCACTCACAAAACTGTTTGGTGCCAAAACAGAAGCAGCCGTTACCAAACCCATCGTAGTCTCCACCTGGAATTTTGGAATTGGCGCCAACGAAGAGGCTTGGAAAATTCTCTCAGCAGGAGGTCGTGCACTGGATGCGGTGGAGGCGGGTGCCCGTGTGCCCGAAGGCGACCCGAAAGAAACTTCGGTGGGATTGGGCGGCTTGCCCGATCGCGATGGCCGCGTAACACTCGACTCGTGCATCATGGATGAGTTTGCCAATTGCGGTGCCGTTGCCTGCTTGGAGCATATCGTTCACCCCGTGTCGGTGGCGCGCAAGGTGATGGAAAAAACCCCGCACGTTTTTTTGGTGGGCGATGGCGCTTTGCAGTTTGCTTTATCGCAAGGATTTAAAAAAGAAAAACTCCTCACTAAAGAATCTGAAAAGGCCTGGAAGGAGTGGCTGAAGACTTCGCAGTACAAGCCCGTGGCCAACATTGAAAACCACGATACCATTGGCATACTTGCCATGGATGCAAAGCAAAATCTTTCTGGCGCATGTACCACCAGTGGCATGGCTTATAAGATGCGAGGCCGCGTGGGCGATTCCCCCATCATCGGTGCGGCTTTGTTTGTGGACAATGAAATCGGGGCCGCTACTTCAACGGGAGTTGGCGAGGAAGTGATCCGTATTGTTGGCTCGCACTTAGTGGTTGAGTTGATGCGGCAGGGAAATACACCTCAACAAGCTTGTGAGATGGCCGTGCAACGCATCATAAAAAACCAGCCTGCGAAATCGAAAGAGATTCAAGTTGGATTTCTGGCATTAAATAAAAATGGTGAGGTTGGAGCTTATGCCCTTCAAAAAGGATTTACGTATGCGGTGTATTCTTTAGAACTGGGAAACAAATTGTTTGAAGCCAAAAGTTTTTATTGAGTTCTACTGAGCACTTCCATGAAAATAGAAATCGTAGTCTATAACATCGAGTCTGCCCTTAAAGCGCAAGAAGGCGGGGCCGACCGCATCGAACTTTGCGACAACCCATCGGAGGGAGGAACAACTCCATCGTTTGGCACCATCGAAGCAGTGAGGCAAAATGTAAACCTCGATGTGTTTGTGATGATCCGCCCGCGGGGCGGAGATTTTTGTTATTCGAATTATGATTTCCATTGTATGAAGCGCGACATAGACCAATGCCAAAAGCTGAGCACCGATGGTGTGGTGTTTGGGATATTGAATGCCGATGGCACCCTCGACAAGAAGCGGTGCAAAGAGTTGATAGACCGGGCGCGGCCCATGAAGGTAACGTGCCATCGCGCCTTCGACATGACGCGCGATCCGTTTGAAGCATTGGAAGATTGCATTGCCGTGGGCTTCGACCGCATACTTACCGCAGGCCACCAGCCGGTAGCCGCAAAAGGAACAGTGTTGATTGCCGAGCTTGTAAAAAAAGCAAATGGCCGCATCGCCATCATGCCCGGCTCGGGCGTGAATGAAGAAACGGTAGAAAAAATTGTGGGTGAAACCGGTGTGAAAGAAATCCATTTTTCTGCCACCGCATTTCGCGACAGCGCGATGCAATTCCGCAACATGGCCATTGCGGGCATGGGCCAAGACGAAGGCTCGGAATTTAAATACAGAACCGTTGACCCCTTACGGGTGAGGGCAATGAGAAAATTGGCGGAAGAGGTTGTGAGAGGAGTGTGATGGTTGATCAGGCGGGTGCTCCAAGCCCTTCCACGCTCAAGACATCTCATTACGGGCTTGGAGTTTACCCCGCGTTTCGCGGGGCTCCTATCACTGGCCGGAGAGCCCAATAGAATCAGTTGAGGTTATTAAAAAGGTGCATATAGCCACAGACTGTTGGCGGATATATGCACCTTTGGTACATTGGGGTGCGTATGTCCACACGTTGTGGCGCATTGTTCAAGAAAATTTGAGTAACCATTGACAAAGTAGAATCAAGTATGGACTTCAACGACATTGACGACATTAAAAAAGCAGGGTTTACTGGGTTCAAAAAAATGAGTGACTTGTTC
>JANOQB010000428.1:0-5675 GCA_031422215.1 Cytophagales bacterium
AATAACTTTTGATTTTCTTGGAGATAGCGAGTGCCCAGACAACCGCTTAGCAGCCACGCCAAAAATAGAACCGCACAACCATTTATTAACTTTTTCACCATGATCTCCAAAGCCAAAGGTAAGTATATCAAATCACTGCAAATAAAGAAAAACCGCCTAGAGGAACAATGCTTTGTGGTGGAGGGAGCAAAAAGTGTTTTTGAATTATTGAGGTCGGACTTTGACACTCGCTGGGTGGCTGCCACCGATCACTTTATCCATCAACATCAAAAAGAGATTATGGCAAGCAATGCTGAAGTTGTGGAGGCATCGGAGGATGAACTTTCTTCCTTGGGAAATTTTCAAACCAACGATGCGGCACTTGCCATAGCAGCCATGAAACCCAACCGCGCGCTTTCTATCCAGCAAGGAGAAGTCGCGCTTGTGCTTGATTCTATTCGCGACCCGGGAAATTTGGGCACAATCATCCGCACAGCCGATTGGTATGGGGTAAAAAATATCATTGCCAGCGAAGACTCGGTGGATTTTTACAATCCCAAAGTGCTTAGTGCAACCATGGGTTCATTTTGTAGGGTGGAGATTCAATACACTTCGTTGGTCGGTTATCTCAAGGCGGTGCGCATGCCCATCTATGGCACTTTTCTGGATGGCCGCGATGTTCACACTTTTTCCTTTTCGGCAGGCGGATTGATTGTGATCGGCAATGAATCAAATGGTATTTCGCCTGAAGTTGAAGTACTAATAAGCCAGAGGATTACCGTGCCCCGCTACGGACAAGCCGAGTCGCTGAATGCCGCCATGGCCACAGGTATTATACTTGATGTGGTGAGGCAATCAAAGAAATGAGTTGCTTTCCTGTGCGGCCTCATCCGAAATTTTTTGCGCGTTCTCTTTTCCCAGGTAACGGTCGATTGCATAATGCCCCAGATAGATAACGGGTGTCATTAAAATGGCAATGGAAAATTTATAAATATAGTTGGTGATGCCAACGGCAATAATTTGCTGGCCAGAGAACACACCGAGGAATGCAATGTAGAGCACCACAAAACTATCGATGAACTGCGAGATGAGTGTCGAGCCTGTGGCCCGCAGCCATAGCATTTTCTGGCCTGTTAGTTTGCGCAGCTTTTGAAAAACAAACACATCCACCAATTGCCCGATCAGAAATGCCGTCAACGAGCCAATGATGATGCGTTGCCCTTGCCCCAGGATTTTATTGAAAGCAAAATCCATGTTGAAGTAATTGCCTGCGCTGTCTTTGTTGTTGGCATCCAGCCACCATTGTGCGGGGGGAAGTTTGATGGTAAAGAATATCACAATAAAGGAGTAGGCGATCAATGCTGCAGCTAAGTAACTGATCCTTTTCACACCCGGTTTTCCAAAATACTCGTTGATCAAATCGGACGTGATAAACACCACGGGCCATATCACCGCTCCGGCTGTAAGATTGAAATCCATGGTGAAACCCAAAATGGAAAGGTGGGCAGGTTGCAAGCCCAACGTACCTTCGCCCGAAAAAATTTTTACGCCAATCATTTCGGCCATGATTGCGTTGGTAAGAAAAATCCCGGCAAGGATTACGAATAGACGGTTCTTTTTTTGTTCGAGTGTCATGTGCCTATTTCAAATCAAGTTCGGTGTAAGTGAATATTGGCAATATTTTCACCCTCCATCAAATGCAGGGCAGTAGCCACCAACACACAAAGCCACGAAGGTTCACAAAGCCTTTGTGTCATCGTGGCTTAGTGGCCAATGAGAGGCTGATCAAAAATACAAAATTGATATAAAGGATAAGACAACCGAAGATGAAATTGTCTGTTTACATTCTATAACCAATGTCATCCGCCTACTTCAACTGTATTTCCTTCTATGGCAAGGTCTGTGTTTATAAAAACAGAACGGGCTTCGGCCAAAAGTCCATCCAATTCCCGGTAGCGAGCCGAAAAATGTCCGATCAATAATTTCTTTGCCTTGCACTGTAAGGCCATCGAAGCCGCCTCCCGCGCTGTGCTATGTTTGGTGGCAATGGCTTTGGCTTTCTCTTCTTCCATAAAAGTAGCTTCATGATATAACAAGTCAACCTGGTGTAATTGTTCAATCATTTTTTCGTTCCAGGCGGTGTCCGAACAAAATGCATAGGAGAGGGGAGGTGCCGGTGGAATTGTATAGTCGCTGTTGAGGTATAGCAAGGTGCCTTTCTCATCATATACATCTTCTCCTGTTTTTAACCGGGCAATGTGTTGCAACAGCATACCCTCTTGTAGTTTTTCTTTATTGATTTTTTTTGGTTTTGGCTTTTCGCGAAACAGGAAACCAGCACAACTTATTTTATGGATCAAAGGAATGGTGTGCACGGTTAACCTGTCATCTTCATGTATCAAGTATTCTTGTGTGGCATCAAACGAATGAAAAATAATTTTAAAGTTGAGCACCGACTTTGAATACTTCAATTGGAGCAAAATAATTTCGTCCAATCCTTTTTGGCTGTGAAGGTGTAAGTCGTTGCTTCGCTTTTGCAGATGCATGGAAAACAGCAAGCCCATCAGGCCGAGGTAATGATCGCCATGCAAATGGCTGATGAAAATATGATCAATTTTGTGAAGGGGAATTTGGTAGCGCACCAACTGCATCTGTGTGCCTTCACCACAGTCAATGAGAACATGCCTATTTTGAATGTTCAGATAGTGTGAGGTAGGAAACCTTCCGAAGGCAGGCAACGCACCGCTCGATCCTAAGATGGTAAGTTTAAAACTCACGGTTTATTTTTTTTATAGCTGATCTTACATTGTTATGTTATCAAAACATCTCATTTAACCTGATTCTGTTACCAGCTTTTTAGCTTGATACTTTTTTTTCTTGACAAAAAAAAGTACACAAAAAAAGTCAAGACAAAAAGATGCTTCCTCCCTCATGCCTACACACCCCCGCCTTTTTGTCGGGCCACCGCACTTGAGTTTCAAAATAAATAACTGTGTTCAATTGAACATCTGCCACTCCCTTCAGTAAAATCTTTCACAATGTGGCAAGAAGTACTAACAAAAAAGCCCGATCATCTCAGGCTTTGCTTTTTTAAATGGAGGAAGACTTTTCAGTCTTCGTCTTTCATGTCTTTCTCGATCTCGTGCATGAACACGGCATCAATCCCTTCTTCCACGGTGGGCAGTATGTTCAATACGCTGTCGAGTTGTGAAATTTTGATGAGCTTCATGGTGTGGTCGGACAAACGTGCGAGCACAAATATCCCGTTGTCCTCCTGCAATATGCGGTTGCCAACAAGTAAGGCACTCAACCCAGACGAATCCGTATATCTCACTTCCGAAAGATCCAATATGATATTGCGCACCCCTTCGGCATGCAGGGTAACCATTTCTGATTTTAATTTGGGTGCAATGGCAGAGTCCAACTTGTCTTCGTTGAGACGGAGCAGGGTATATTTTTCTTGCTTATCGACAGAGTACTTCATTGGAATAATTTTTCTGGTCTAAAATTAAACTTATTTTATGTAATTAACGATGCTTTGCTCAATTCGTTGGGGAATGGCTTCATACTGAACGGGCTCGAGTGCTTCTCCAGTCATCTGCTTATATAGCTCCTGGTAGCGCTCGGAGATTGATTGCACTATTTCATCGGTCATTTCTGGCACCTGCTGACCAGCTTTTCCCTGAAATCCATTTTCGATCAACCACTGCCTCACAAATTCTTTTGAAAGCTGCTTTTGCGGCTCGCCTTTTTGTTGCCGCTCGCCATAACCTTGCTTATAAAAATAGCGGGACGAATCCGGGGTGTGCACTTCGTCAATAAGGTAGATGGCCCCGTTGTGTTTTCCAAATTCATACTTGGTGTCCACCAAGATCAAACCGCGCTCGTTTGCAAGTTGGGTCCCTTTTTCAAAAAGTTTTAACGTATATGCCTCCAGCCGCAAGTAATCTTCTTTGCTCACAACGCCACGCGCAAGAATTTCTTCGCGCGATATGTCTTCGTCATGGCCCACGCTGGCTTTGGTTGTGGGTGTGATGATAGGAGCAGGGAGCTTGTCATTTTCTTTCAGACCTTCAGGCAGAGCCACCCCGCACACCATTCTTTTCCCTGCCTTGTATTCCCTTGCTGCATGGCCGGCCAGATAGCCGCGCACCACCATCTCAACGGCAAACGGATCGCACTTAAAACCAATGGTCACGTTTGGGTCTGGTGTTTTTATCACCCAATTGGGCACTAAGCTTTTGGTAGCCTCTAAGTTGCGCGCGGCAATCTGGTTTAGCACACGGCCCTTGTCGGGGATGGCACGGGGAAGGACAACATCAAAGGCAGAGATGCGATCGGTGGCAACCATGGCCACCGTGTCGCCAAAGTAATACACGTCCCTTACCTTTCCTTTGTAAAAACCGGTTTGGCCTTTGAACTTAAAGTTTGTTTCTTTTATGGCTTGCATGGGCATGTTGCGAAGGGTGTAAATTAACTAAGGAAAGTTTGGGCAATGCAACAAGGCTGAGATTTATTTCTTTAAATATCAAGGAGTATGCTTTAAACTCACCTTTTAAGACTTCCTCACAGTTCCTTTCAATTTGTGATGCAATACATACGAAGATGTTCCAAGCAGAAACGGCACCAGCATCACCAACATGAGCGGATCAAACCCGCCAACCGCCAAGGCAGAGTAGGTGGCACCTGTTAGATCAAAAAAGAAGCCTGCATAAGCCCACTCTTTTATTCGCGGATAGCCGGGGATCATAAGGGCAACCACACCCAATAATTTAGCCCATCCAATAAATTGAATCAGGTAATGTGGATAGCCAAGCTGAGTAAAGATAGTTTCCCATTCTGCGGTGACCATTATATTGGGTATTGCCGATGTAAGCATAAAAGCCCCGAACAAAACAGTAACGATCCAAAACCATAAGCTGGTTTTCTTTTCCGCTTTGCGGGATGTGTCTTCGCTGATCATAGATGATTGATTTAGAGTGCAAATTAATTAAAGAAAGTTTTTGCCATACAATCACGGAAAAGATTTTATTTCTCCCCATAGGTTGATGCTCGTCAATATTAGTTGTTGTGGGGAGGCTGGCTGAAGTCATTTTGACTGAAAGTTGTTGCTTGTCCAATAGGAGCGAGTTAGAAAATTTTTCTTTTTGCCAAGCTGTCGGCTGGCAACAAACTTGTCGTTGAGCAGGACGAGACATTTGCACCGTGATTGATTTGGTGTAAGACCGGGGTGGCAAATTAATCTGCGTTGGCAAGCAAATGTGCCAATGTTCGAAGTACCGAATCTGTCCCGCGGCATTGTGCATAAGGTTTGGCGGGTTTAAGAAGTTGACGATTTCAGATACGAAACTGTGTTCCAGCAAAGGCAACTCTGGTCTTTACAGGATGAATATCAAACTCACCAATTTTTCTGTATTCGGAAATGAAGTAATTAAATAAGCCAATCATTGTTTCGCACTTACCTTTTAAAAAGTCATCCACAGTAAAGTTGCCACAAGAATGCGATTGATTTGTGTTATAAAATTTATGATTACACTTTGGGCAAGTCCACATCTTATTTTTTTGTAAAAGATTTTTGTTTGTAAATCCTCAAAACACTTTTAAGAAAATTCTTAATGACTTTGGATTTTATTTGTTCTTCAGATTTTATTTCTACATACCGTGATATTTTTCCTTTTCCTTCAAGCAAATGGTCA
>JANOQB010000429.1:0-11684 GCA_031422215.1 Cytophagales bacterium
ACATCCATGATAATTATTCAACTCGGTATTAGTGCATCGGCACTAAAAACGCTCGTTACTGTGGCTGACTGACTTTCTTCATCTGGCTTCCTTCGCGGGTCAGGTTATCGTCAACCATGCGATTGTTATATTGTTGGATGAGCCCTTTCAAATGCGGCTCCATCTGCTGCACGGTATCAGGCAATTCAGTAAGTAGATTTTTTTTCAGCAGTTTGTCTTTTTTGAAATCATATAAGGCCACTGACTTTGTTCCATCAAATTGCAACAGGTAATTTCCCCGAAAGGATTGATACAACTGATCGAGATAATTGAAAGCGAAGGGTTCTTCACCACCTGTAAATACATCGCGGCCAAATGCTACATAAGGCCTATCATAATTTAAATAACCGAGTATCGTGGGCATGATGTCGGTCTGCTGAATGATTTCCGGTTTAAATTCATGCCAGTCGCTGCCGGGCTTGAAAAAGAAAACGGGGACAGAAAAATAACCCCATGCTGTATTGTATTCGGGAAAAGCAATCTCTGCCGAAGCATGGTCGGCAGTAAAAACAAACAGCGTGTTTTTATACCACGGCATGGTTGAAGCTGCTTCGAAAAATTTCTTTAGCGAATAATCGGTGTATTCAATGGTGCGATGGATGTCTTTGTCGCCTCTTTTAAATTTGTTTTCAAATCCTTTCGGCAATTTATAAGGATGGTGCGAAGAAACGGTGAACAAGGTAGTGTGAAAGGGTTGTTTGAATGTGTTCATCTTCGCAGCGAAATATTGAAAGAATTTATCGTCCCATATCCCCCAAATGTTATCGTAATCATCATCATTGTTGTATTCATCTTTGCCGAAATAATCATCAAAGCCACATAAGTTGGCGAAGGCATTGAACCCCATAGACCCGTTTGGCGCACCATGAAAAAAAGCAGAGTAGTATCCTTTTTCTTTGAGCAAACTGGCTGTGCTGTTTATTTTGTTTCCCGAATAATGCGAGAGCACATACGGCACTTCGATGGACGGAATGCTGCAGATCACCGATGGCATGGCATCAATCGACTTTCTTCCATTGGCCATTGAAAACTCGAAGGCACGGCTAACACCAATCAATGAATCCATAAACGGTGTGTATCCACGGTTGCGGTCCCCCATCCATTTATTATAGCTGCCCACAAATTCTTTTGAATAACTTTCGATGATGATCACTACCACATTATCATACTTGAATGCCGAGGTATCCGAGGGTACTTTCATCGGATCAAATACCTTCACGAGTTGATCTTCCTTTTCAAAATAATTAACTTTTTGAATGACGGTTGCTTTGGCCGTGCGCATGAGGGCGAAGGGTGTGTTGAGCACGAGGTTAATATCTTTTGGCACCTTGGCAAACTCAGCCGCATTGCTCAGTGTGATTGGCCGGGTGCTGTGACGAAAGCCGCCCCGTGCCCCGCCAAAAAAAAGATAACTTACCAGCAGCAACATGGCGATGGAAGAAATATGAAACACCCAGGTGTTTTTTATTTGTGGCCCTTCGATTTTAATGCGCTTATATCCTTGAACCAACAGCCACACCAATGCCATCCAAAAAATCACTGCATACCAATAATCCCAAAGAAACTGAAGAAACAATAACGCCTTGTTTTTTTCATTTTCAAATTGGGCCAGTGCACTCACCGTGGTTCTTCGTAGGGTGAACCGGTAATAAATAAAATCGGCTGTATTGATGGCGAGGGCAATGGAGTTGACAATAATGAAAACCCATTGGAGGATTTGACGGTACCATTTTTTAAAACGCACAGCGAGCGGAAGTATCATCAACAAAATGAACAGCGAGTTGGAATACAGAATGGCCGACACATCGAACTTGAGGCCGCCCAACATGATCCGCGCAAAGCGAGATAGCGTCATGTCGGGGAAAAAATCGGTATTGAAAAAATAAAACCCGATGCGGCTGAGCGAGTACAGAGCCATAACCAGCATGAAGCTGAGCAACAGAGAAATGTAAATGTTTCCTCTCCAGTTCAAACCCTCAAACAAACTTTTGAAACGGTTGATCATTCTTGTTTATACCGTGCAAAAATAATCTATTTCACATAAGGTTATAGAACGCAATAAGATAAAACGCAGAGCCCGCAAAGGATCGCAAAGAATTGAAAACCATCTCTGCGACACTCCGCGTTTAAAAAAGCCAATCATCTAAAATTCAATTTGTCTTTGGCCGCCTTCACTTCGGGTGCCGACATAAATAATTTCCACAACAATCCCGTGCGATGGTTTTCAATCATAACAACAATAGGCCCCTGATCGATGGCCAAATAAGAATTTGCTACCCAGCCTGTAGAAAGATTGAAGGAATCATAAAATCCATATCGGCCCCAAAGCCTATCGCCTAAGGTGTAATAAAAAAACTTCATGGCCTTCATCGATTCATCGGGCGTATATGGAAAGGATGACAACGCAGCCGTGGGCGCGATCACACCTAAATCGTTGGCTGGAGAGTGGGCACTGTATCCTGATTGATTATCACTGGATGTCAATCCCCAACATGAATCGCTATAGCCAAAAAACTTTTTTGGATTAGCTATGCAATAGGCCTGGTTGATGCGCGAAGCATTTACATTTTGCTCCCAATAGTTGGCGTGGTCATCGGAGAAGTGTGGGTCCAATCCCAGATAAGAATAGTGCACCCAGAACAATGGAAACAAGCCACCGAGTTTCAGGTTTATTCCGTAGTAGGTATTGCTTTGCACAATGCTTCCATTTCTGGCAAAGCCATTGGTGTAAACAATTTTTGGAACGCTGTGCGCAGGTGAGGCTGCCGCTAAAAAGTAGGTGATCTGCTGCTCGAAGTAACCATACATGGCAATGTTCATATCCCACGCGTAGTTGGGCGACCAATGCCAATACAATACGTTCTCATTATTTTTTCTGTACCAATCCCACTCTACTGCTTCCCACAGTTTGGTGATCCGGTTGATCAGATTATTCCCAACCGTATCAACAGGTTGTAAGTATTGACGAAACGTGATAAGCCCCTGAACCAAAAATGAAGTCTCCACCAAATCGCCCCCGTTATCTTTTGTGCTGAAAGGAATTACTTTTCCGGTATTGCCATCGATCCAATGAGGCCACGCACCGTGAAAGCGATCGGCTTTTTCCAGAAACGAAACGATCTTGATTGTTTGTTGTATGCCTTGTTGGCGGGTGATGAAGTTTCTTTCCATGCCAACAATCAATGTCATAATACCAAAACCAGAACCTCCGCTGGTTACCGTGTTGCCCGAGGTGTTGCGCTCACGGGCCATGCCGCTGGTGGGATGGGCGAAATCGTAGAAGTATTTAAAGGTCCTCTTTTGAACTGAGTCCAATAGGGCGGCATCAGTAATGCGTGCGAATTTATCGGCAGGGTTGTAGGTGGTTACAATTTTAATGTTTACGTCTGCCTCTACATGCTTCTTCTTTGAAACGGAAGTAAGCTTTGATGAAACCTGAAAAAAATATACTGTGAGGTATTTTAATGTTGCGACTGGCTTTACATGCAATGTGCTGTCACCGTTGCTGAATTGTACAGAAAGTGAAACATCGCCTGTGGCTGTAGTTAGGATCAATGAGCTATTGGCCGAATCATGATCGATAGGCTCTGAGAATTTAATGACCAGCGTTGGGGTTATGGATGAGCCTGTATAGGAGTAGCTAAACGGTTTAGCGTCTAATTGAATATCACTCACGGTGATAAATTTTGGTCCCGCATCGGGATCATCTCCTTTTTTGCAGGAAGGAAGAAAGGAAAGACAAAGAAGCGTTGTTAAAAAAAATATCTTGGTTGAAGTATTTTTCATGTTTCTGCCTAATGTTACTCAAAATGAACCTGTCAGTTTGAGGCTCTCGAAAACTGATTACACTAAGTTAATGCCTTCGAGGGCCTCAGGGACACTACTTTTTACAAGGTTTGCGTAACTCCGGTTACTACTATACGATTAAAAAAAAAGAGGGTACACATGAAATGTACCCTCTACCCAAACCAATTAACCTTATCTTCCTGCTACACCTAAATTATAAAGTGCAGTAACTTCTGCCTGCGACAAAGCTGTGTTAAAAACCCTTACATCATCAATAGATGCTGTGGCCAATGGAGCCCAATCTGGACGTGTTGCCGATGCAAAACCAAGATCACTGGAGGCCATGCTTCCAAAAACTGCCAACGCAGGAACCCTCATTTTAAGTACCCCGGCTGTTACTCCGCGTTTAGTATAACCACCTACGGAAACACCATTTGCATAAAGCTTAAAGAGTCCGGTTGAACCTTCCCAACTCATGGTATAAAGAGCCCATTCTTTTCCACCTTTAAAATATGCACCCGTCTGACCGTTTCCATCGGTTGTTGCTGCATCTTTGTTGAAAAGCGCAACATTATCTTCACCTCTTTGCGAATTATCAGGCATGGTAGTATTGAGGTAGTTTTTAAATTCTACCGTATCAGACCCAGGCAGATGGCGTCCTGTTTCCACCGTTGCCTGTATGTTTCCCCAAAAATCGGTGGCCGTTGGTATTATTCCGAAGAGCGATGTATAACCACCGCCTACTACACCTTTCTGGCCTCTAATATCCACCCACATGCTTATGGTGAAATTGTTCAATGCATCTACCGTGTTTATTTTAGCAATGGCAGGATAAACAATTCCGCCCTTGGTCAGTTGCAGAGCCTTGCCCACTTTTCCGGTGGTAAATCCTACGGTGCCCACCGTTTTGGTAGGTGCGGTGCTCGACAACCTCTCGTTGTTGGTGTCATCAAAAGTCCAATGGGCTACCAGATTGGTTGAGGCCACTTCATTTGAGTTGTTGAATCCATCAATAGGTGGAAGCGTTTCATCGTCCTTGCACGCTGAGAACGTGAGAACGGCTGCGGTAATCATACCGGTTACAAAATACTGGATCGTTTTTTTCATTTTGATTTAACTTTTAAGTTTAATTATTAATTTATTTACAACACTATTCCATCCCAACTGGGAATCTCTTGCGCCAACAGCTCTTCTTCTATTTCTATTTTGTTTTCAATAATTCGGGTTTTGTTTCAACTTATTATCACTCAATAAAATTTGCGAATTCGGTATGGGCAGCAACTCATGCTTGCCTGCAACAAAATTTGTTTTTCCTGCTGCTATCATGACCTGCGCAGCTCTGCCCTGCCTCACAATATCCCAAAAGCGCTCGTGCTCCATGGCAAACTCCATGTGGCGCTCATGCCACACATCGGCAATGGTTGCCCCCGCTTTTGGCGAAAGGCCTGCCCTTGCCCGTACTTCATTCAGCCGTGCATCTGCATCGCCCAAGCCACGCTTCAATGCAGCCTCTGCATTCATCAACAGCACATCGGCATAGCGAAGGATGCGAATGTTTTTAGGCCGGTTCTTGGATTGCGGCCTGGCAAACTGCTCCTTGTCACGGCTTGTATAGGCTTTATAATTATAGAAAAGGTTTTGAACCGAATCGGAACTGGGTATCCGGAAACCATCCCAAAGCACTGTGCCAACATGGGTGCCCGAATTGTCAATGGCAATTACGGTGCCACCTCTCCGCACATCGCCCGGCTCATACGCATTTAGCAAACTGAGCGATGGATTATTAAATCCGTAACCCAGGTCGTCCCAACCTCCGGCACCACCCACCCGTGGTCCCTGGCTTACGATATAATTGTCGATGTCAAGGTTCTCATTGTTAAATTCTCCGGTTTGGATCTCAAAAATAGATTCGATGTTGTTGTCACCCACTTGTCTCCAGATGGTGGCATAATCGGCTACCAGATCATACTGTCCTGATTGGATTACATCGTTGGTCAATTCAAACACCTTGTCCCATTCACCGCGGTACATGTGCACTTTTGCCAGCATGGCTTGTGCGGTTCCTTTGCTTACATGACCTCTGGCAGCAGTATTTTTTAACGGGAGAGCGTTGACCGCATATTGAAGATCGCGTTTGATGCTGTCATACACCATGCTAATAGCGGCACGGGTTTGAAAAGCCGGGTCTGTGTTGGCATCGGTAGCATCTACGGGCACACGCAACACCAGCGGCACACCGCCAAACATTCGCACCAAATTGAAATAAATATATCCTCGTATAAAGCGCACTTCACCCATCAATACCTTGCGCTCTGTTTCGTCTATGGAAGCAGCACTCAATGCTTTCAATGCCTGATTGGCGGCTCCAATACTATTGTAATGTCCGCTCCACAGCGATTCGCAAAACCGGTTGGTTGGTGTTACGGTGAAATTATCAATATCTCCAATGGGCACGGCCTGATCTCCAGCGGTGCTCCCTTTGTCGGCATCATCAGAAATTATACTCGTTACAGAAATAAAACCCCAGCCATGTACATCGCCATTCCCAAACGCATCGCCCTGGAGCAAACTGTTATAAACTCCGGTCACTAATTTTCGGGCTAGGTTGGGATCTGTTTGTGTGGTTACGCCACCTTGTACTTTTATATCCAGAAAATCATCGCTGCAGGAAAGTATGGACAGAACAATCACCGTGACCAGAGACACACTTACTTTTTTCAGGGATTGATTTGTCATTTTTTTCATATCTCAATCTTAAAAGCCAACGGTTATGCCCAGGGCCACGGTGCGCGTAGTTGGATACGCACTCAACTCGATGCCCGAGTTGAGCGGATCACCAGGCAGTTCGGCAGTAAAGCCACTGTATTTTTTTAGGGTGAATAAGTTTTGTGAAGTGGCAAAAGCGCGCAGGGCCGTGATCTTCATTTTGCTTAGTGTGGCAACCGGAAAGGTATAGCCCACCGTAAGGTTATTGATCCGAACAAACGATCCTGATTCTACAAAATAGGAAGAGGCTAACTGGTTTCCGGTGTTGGCGGCTGGTTCTGTTTGCGAGCGACTGCCGGCAGTCCAGCGACTGAACACTACTTCCTTCTCCACATTATCGCGACCATCTACCTTAACGGCTTTTTTTCCATTATAGACTTCATTGCCCACGTTGCCATAGAAGTCAATACTTACATCGAAGTTCCTGACCGTTACCGAACCATTTAATCCAAAGTACGCTACCGGCTGATAGGAACCCGAAAACACGCGGTCTTCATCATCAATAACACCGTCCTCATTTTCATCGCGGTAAATAAAGTCGCCAGGCTTGGCCGTGGGTTGAATGATTTTACCTTCTGCATTGGTGTATTGATTTACCTCATCCGCAGTATTGAATACACCGATGGTCTTCAAAACAAAGAACGCACCTACCGGATAGCCGTTGTCCGTTAGGGTGGTGAAGCCCTGCGCAGCACCAATGCCCCCACCGCGTATCGCCCGGCCTCCATTGAGGGCAAGTACTTTGTTATCATTAAAAGTAACATTGCCGCCCACACTATAGGTAAAAGTTTCAGAAACCCGTTTCTTCCAAGCAAGCAGTATCTCCACTCCACGGTTTTGAATAGTTGCCGCGTTGGTTAGCACTTGCCCATCCGCATCCCCTACTGTTCTTGGTATGGGCACATTGATAAGTGCATTGGCCACTTTTTTATCATAGAAATTTATTTCTCCTGTTAGTTTTGATTGGAACAATCCAAACTCCACGGCCAGGTCATATTCTTCAGTGATTTCCCAATTGATATTGGGGTCAATGATTTGATCAATTTGTGCTCCGTTGGTAGCAGGCTCGGCACTTCCATTGAAGGGGTACGGCCGGTTTATCGAAACTGTTTGAGTGAATGCATTGGTAGGTATCTGATCGTTCCCGACTTTTCCATAGGAGCCTCTCAGTTTTAACAAGTCAAAAATATTTTGATTTTGCATGAACCCTTCGCGGCTCATCAACCAGCCTATACCAAAGGAGGGAAAAGTTTGCCAACGGTTTTGACTTGGCAAGCGCGAACTGCCATCCACGCGGGCGGTGGCGGTGAGCAAATATTTTTCTTTATACGAATAATTAAGCCTTGCTAAGTAGGAGTTGCGCGCCCAGGCATCGCCACCACCATTGTTCTGCGAGCTATTGGCATCACCAACACCTATGTACCAAAGGTCCGGATCGGCCGGCACATCATTTCGGTTGGCCGATAGATAGGTTCCTTTAAATTTTTCTGCGGTGATACCTGCCAGCAAGGTAAAATCGTGGTCACCCACTTGCTTTGTAAACGTTGCGGTGTTGTCCCATACCCAGCGAAATGCCTGCGATTGTTGAACCGTCAATCCGCTTTGGTTGCGCAGTTGATTTCCGCCCGCCACCAAAAAAGTTTTTTCATCGGCACCGAACTGATAAAAATATCCGCGATTAAGTGAATTTCTCCAATCCGCGCCAAGCGATGACCGCACGGTTAGCCAAGCCATTGGTTTGTACGATAAAAAAGCGGATCCCTGCAAGCGGTTTTCGCCTACGCGGATGCTATTATTGTTTATATCCAACAATGGGTTGCCAACATTTTGATACGTGGACGTGTTGCCATAGCGGCCATCCACCCAGCTGGCAATGATGGGTGCGGCCCGATAGGCATTGTTATAAACAGAACCAATGTTGCCGAATGCATCGATGTTGATATTGCCAAAGGCATTTTCATTGGTACTGTTTCCATACGAAGTCTGATATCCAAAATTTAATTTATCAGTCAGCTTATAATCACTATTGAAGCGAAGGGTCAATCGCTCGAAATCATTGTTGATGACTATACCTTCATCGGCCAAATAGCCAACGTTAAAAAGATAGGTGGCTTTATCACTTCCACCCGATACAGAAATGTTGTGACTCTGCTGCAAGGCAGTTCTTAAAATAGTGCCATACCAATCCGTGTCAGAGGCGGAAACAGGCGGTGCGTTGCCCGTAGCGGCTTGCACATAATTGCTATACTCCGATCCATTTGCCATTTCCACCAGATTGGAGGCCTGCCTAAACCCGATATTATTGTTGTAACTGATCTTGAGGTTTCCACTGATACCTTTTTTGGTGGTGATGATGATTACACCATTGGCCCCGCGCGAGCCATAGATAGCTGCGGATGAAGCATCTTTCAATATGTTCATTTCAACAATATCGGCTGTGTTGATGTTGGAGATGTCATCCGTAAGTACCCCATCCACTACATATAAAGAAGTAGTGCCCCCCAACGCAGTGCCCACGCCCCTTACCCGAATTTGAGGAGAGCTGCCTGGCTGCCCACTGCTGATAATTTGAACACCAGCCACCTTGCCCTGAATTGCTTGTGTTGCCGTAAGCACGGGTTGCTTGAGCAATTCATCGCCTTTTACATTGGCAGTAGATCCGGTGATGTCGCTTTTCTTCTGTGTGCCATATCCAACCACCACGATTTCATCAAGCTCGGTAGCTTCTGGCTCAAGGATAATTTCAAGCGTGGTTTTTTGGCCCACACTAACGGTTTGAGTTTTATACCCTATGAATGAGAAAACCAACGCATCTTCACCAGCCTCCATATCTAATTTAAAACCTCCGTCCGCACCCGTGGCAACGCCTCGTGTAGTACCCTGCACCAATACATTTACACCGGGCACACCAATACCATCGGCACCGTCTTTTACGCTACCTGAAATAGTGCGTGTTTGTGCCGATGAGGCCAAGGGTATGGCGAATAGTGCTATGCGTAGTAATGTTCTAATCATGGTAACGTGTCAGTGGTTTCATGCGGCATCTGAAAAATTATTGTTGGCTGTGGTAAATGCCATTCTATAATTAGTATGCCATTAGTTGTAATAAGTAAGATTTTCAAAATAACCTCGACAAATGGATGTGTGAAGTATCGTCTCTCGTCTCAGGGACGATACGCAATGGATGTGATAGATCAGAAACGATCATTGATTATACTTCCTCCCTTCGGTTGCATGGAAATGCACCCTATCTGATTAATTCGAATGCGGCATGTTGGAGTGACAGGAGGTTTATCGATACAAAAAGATTTCTTATCGATCCTAAAACCTTAAATTTTCACACGTGTAGGGGAAATTTTTCCACACTATTTGAATATTGAGGAATATATTACCCAATGGTATTGCTGTCTTAGTAAAATTTCCAAAATAACTTCTATATAAGGACATGCTAACTCAAGCCTAAACCTTAAACCTTAGTAGAGATAGGCGAGAAAGAGGGACAAACCCATGCCTGTTGGCTTGGCTAATAGCTTATCAGCTTATTGTGATGGGTTGAGTAAAATCCAAGTTAAGGTAATAAGGTTCCGGTTCTATGGCTTACCGCTTTCTACTTAGGTTTGCAATTTTCGATTTACATTTTGTGGAAGTTATTTTGACAATTTCCCTTAGGTGTTTTAGTGATTAATTATTATCCGGCCTTTTTCTGTTTCGGGTAGTAAAATTTTATTTGCCCGCTTTAACATTCTGTAACATCACCTTCTTGCCCGTCTTCGCGCTTTGGATGGCCGCTTCTAAAATCTCTACTACGATCATATTGTTTTCCAAGGAAGAAAGATCGTTGGGCGGCAATATGATTTCTTTTTTGATCACTGCGGCCAGCAAGGCAAACGGATCGTTGTACGGGGCAGCGCGCTCTTCCAATGTTTCTGTTTTCTCTTCTTTGTCACCTTTCAGGCGCACACGCAGTTTTGTGCGGTTGTCTGCTATGGCATAACCGGTGGCACCATACACCTCCGTATCTTTTCTTGCAAAGGGCCAGTTCCACGATCCCTGAATGATTCCTTGCATTTCGGGAAACTCCAACACGATGGTGGCTTCGTCATCTACATTGGGATAAATATCCGGCTTGAAGCGTTGCAGCACGGCCACCACCGACACAGGCCGCTGGCCACCATTTAACCACGTGATCAGGTTGGCACCATAACAACCAAAATCTATCACTGCCCCTCCCCCATTTTGTTTTGGGTCGGTAAGCCAATCCAAAAATTCTTTGTTCACACCAATTTCCTTCGGGCCTTCGTGGCCATCGTGCACAACAATTTTTCTTAGTTTGCCGAGGGCTCCCTGCTGAGAAAATTCAAACGCTTTATGATTGGTGGCATACCAGGTGGTTTCATAGTTGGTGAGCAATTGTATGTTGTGCTTTTTGGCAAGTGCCTGCATCTGGTTTGCATGATCCACGCTTATGGCCAACGGTTTTTCCACCATCACGTGGATGCCACGAGGAGCGCACATCTTCACCACTTCCAAATGTTGGAAGATTGAACCAAAGGCGGTAACTGCTTCGGGTTTTGTTTTTTCTATCATCTCGGCCAACGAAGCATACCACAGCGACATGGGCAACTTGTGCCGTTCAAGAAACCGTATTGCCAACTCTTTGTTTGGCTCGGCAATACCAACCAGTTCAATGTCGCCTTTGGCAGGCCGGCCAAGTATCCAATGAACATGCGAATGAGTCAATCCCGCCACACCAATGCGAAGGGGTGTGGCCATTGCATTGCTTACCATCGACAGGATGAAAAAGAAATAGAGGAGTGTTTTCATTGGTGAAAGGTTAAAGGGTGAGATTCGTTTTTGAAAGTAAATCAAAATAGTGCTTAAAGCAAAGGAGATTGTATACGAACTGATCATAGACCCACCAAGACACCAAAAGTCGAGGCTAAACCAAAAATCCCAACTCAGAATCGAAAGAATAGGTATCGCATTTTGCTGTTTATAAAAAGGAGCTATATTTAAACAACATTAGAATTGCCCTATGAGAATACTTCATATAACAGATCTTCACTTCGTAGGCGAAGAAAAATATCACTATG
>JANOQB010000430.1:0-17211 GCA_031422215.1 Cytophagales bacterium
CCAGCCGGTGTGCCCATGCCATTGTTGCCATGACAGGCCGAACAAAGTTCATTGTATATCACTTCGCCACGGGCAAGGATTTCCTTTTGCTCATCGCTAAGCTGCGGTGCACCAAACGGCCCCATGTTTCTTGCAGCAGGCGGTGTAAGTATTTGCTCGCCCACCAATTTCACGCCTGCGGTTGTATTCTTTTCCAACACCGACTTAATGCTCTTCTCCAAATCAGGAATTTTTAAAAATTTCGATGTTAGCATGGTCTGGATCACCACATCGGTATTGGCATCGCTCAGCAATGTTTTATAATCAACTGCTAAATTTTTTGCACCTGCTTTGTATAAAGTTTCACTGGCCCTAAGTGCCTGCACGCGCATACGCGGATTTGAATCCTTCAATAATTGCTGCACCATTTCGGGTTTCAAAACACCAAGGCCTTCCAACGACCACAAAGCATGTATCCTTGCCAACAAATTTTTATTGGTCAGCACCATTTCCTCTAAGGCTGGAATTACAGAGAGGTCTTTCTTTAATACGAGCAATTGCTGAGCGGCATCGCGCCACCATCCATTGGGATGTTCTAAGTAGCCAACTAATTTTGAGGCATCTTCATTGAGCATCTTAGGTTGATTTTTATCGCGCTCTTTTCCATCGTGTGTAATCCGCCAGATGCGCCCCAAGCCTACCACTTTGTCCAATTGATATTGTTCGATCTTTAATCGTAGGTATGTATCCTTTTGTGTCCACTGCCCTTCTTGGATAATGCCATGATACATGTCCACAATATACAGTGTGCCATCCGGTGCTGTGGCCATGTCCACCGGCCTAAAGAGCGGATCGGTGGAGCGCAAAAATTCTGATTTCTCTTCTTGATAAACATTGTGCAAGGTGGTGAGGCCCTCCGTAACAACAGGATTTATTTGCCTTACAATCCTGGCAACTGGCTCACCATAAAAATATTGGCCTCTTAAATTTTCCGGAAGGCGGTCGCCACGATATACATCATTGCCAGAAGAACCTGTGACACGGTTAAGCGAACCATCCGGTTGCCTCACCTCGTCCATGCCGCCTTGCATATCGGCAATTTTTACAGGCGCACCCCAGGGAATATCGAAGCCTTCAGCCAATTGTTTTGGCACTTCAAAGTTTCCATAATGTATGGGAAACTGAAAATAAGAAGGCACACCACTGGCCCCACCCTGAAACCAAAGTTTGCCGTCATCATCGTGGGCAACGCCCCATTGGGCCCGGTTAAATCCCGTCTTCTCGCGGATCACGCCATTGGGAGTTTCCCGTACGCGAAAAGCATTGACCGTGCTGTACAACCAATTGTCCATACCAAAATACATGAAGGCTTGCTGGTGCTCCACGTTGCCCGACCTGCCATATTTATTGGTGAAGAATTCTTTCTTGTCGGCAACCCCGTCCCCATTGGTATCGGTGTGTTTATAAACATTGTCGGTATCGGACTCCATGGTGAGTATGCAGTCTTTTCCATAAGGTAACACAAAGCGCGGAAATATCAGGCTGTCCACAAAGGTGGTTCCCGTTTCATAAACCCCATCATTGTTTTTGTCTTCCCATTGCGAAATCCGGCTGATGGGTTCCAACTCATCTTTGGAATCGGCCGTGAGCATGTACGATCTTAACTCCAACACATACATGCGTCCATTTCCATCGAAGGCAATGGCAGCGGGCTGCTGAATGGCGGGGTCCGTCAAAACGGGTTCTATGTGATAGCCTGGCGGAAGCAGAAAAAGTTTGGCTTCCTCCTCGGCATGAAGAGGAATGACCGGTTGTTTGGGTTCAAGGTCTATGCCTTTCCAATTCTCATCGTTGGTGTCGGTGCTATCGGGAAGCTTTGGTGTTGGCAATTGCTTGGAAAAAGAATTGATCACTGCTTGCACATTATCTTGCTTGGAAGAGTCGCTACATGAAGTGGTGATGAGGAGGCCAAGCGCGAAGAGAAGAATATTTTTTGTCATCGTTCAGGTATCGGGTTTGTTGAGCGGTGGCAAGGTTAGATATTATCAATACTTTTCACACAAGATTGTTATGAAAGGGATAATATACTTTCATGTGGGATTTCCTGCTCCTACCCTCACCAGCCGGTGGACAGTGAATTTAAATCGCAGCAATGTGCTCCGAATCACCCCACCTTTACACCCAAATTGGCACCCAGTAAATTAAAGTAATCCACCCACTCGCTTTCTTTTTCGGCCAGGTGCTTGTCTTTGTTTTCGATGGACATTTCGAAATACAGGTTTTGGCTTTTGTGCAGATTGGGTTCCAGGTTAAATTTCTCAAGGATAGGAAACATCCGATTGAGCCGTTGTATCCGTTTCACATTTTCGCGCTCACTGTTTATCCGTTTCAGCTCTTTGTAGATGCTTTCCCCTGCCAGGCGTGATAGTTTGCCCGTATCTTCAACCTTCAGTATCCAGCGTTCCATCTCGGCAGCGATACGCTCCATTTCTTTTATGTTGATTTTATCGGATTGCAAAATCCTCACTAAGTCTGCATTTAAAATATATTCAAAAGTTGTTTTGTATGCCGTGGGTATGGGAATGTTGTTTGTTGACAACGCGTTGATCAACGGGTAGTCGCGGTTGTAGCTCCTGCGCAGTGAACTTTCCAACTCGGCCATGCTCTCCTGCGAAATCATATCCAGGATTTTTCTCTTCTCATCCTGAAAGAGGTGCCAGATGGTATATTTTTCGGGGCCGAAATAGGTTTGCATCAATCCGATCACATCGCCCAGTCGTCCTTCTTCAAATGCCTTCACCATACGGAATTGCATGCTGGCAAATTTATCCGGTTCCAAGTCCATCGAAATATTGCAGATGATGTTGTGCTTGCCAAGATAAATCACGGCAAAAGAAAATTTCCTTTCTGATCGGGTCACCAACGATTTTACCTTGGTGATGCCGAGCACAAGTTTTTGCTCTCCGGCCTCTTTCTTAATAAAAGATTCATTGGTAGTGCTATAGTTAAAAATAGTAAGTGAATCGGGTTCGTCTTCAAATACGGAAGACACGGCAAAGTGAATGCCCACGCGTTGCAAATTCGTGCGGGAAGGAAGGACTAATTTCCTATACACTTCATCGCTTGTTTCATAGGCCGCCACATTGCTTGGGGCCAATGCGAGCTTTTTCATAAACTCTCCTTCGAGGTCTTCTTTGCAAACCTGATGGGCCAATTGTATAACCCTGCAAGCATATTGCATCACCTGAATGGTTTCAATGCCCGATATCTCATCAAAGAACCAACCACAGCTTGTGTACATGAGCATAGCATGACGTTGCATTTCCATCAACCTCAATATCTGGTTGGGATGCGCATCGCTCAGGGCATGGTTCTTCAAAAACTTTTTTACGGTATCGTCATTTCTCTTTAGCACAATATTGATGTATTCATTGCGTGCCTTGTATGGATCTTTTACCACCGTCTTGGCTTCCCGTTCAAAAATCACAGCCACGCTCTCGCTCAACCAGTCCAACGCATCGCGTAAAGGCTTCCTCCATAATTGGTGAAATCCAGCCTTGCCACTGTTGCACCCACAGTTTGCCCTCCACCGCTCCACGCCATGCACGCAACTCCACGAACTGTTCTCTACGATCTGTGCTTCGTCATCGGGTGTATGCAGTTCCAGAAACTGAGCATAATTTGTGAGTGTTACCCGATCGTCCTTCTCTATAAAATCAAGACAAAATGACAACGCCATTTCACCATGCTTGTGATGATGGCCATAGGTTTCTCCATCCGTAGCCACATGCACCAATTGCGTTTCTTTATCTGTAAAATTAAGCATGTCAAGGAGCCGATCTGCAAATCTTTTTCCATCATTGAGCAACCCACTGAATGCAATACCTTGCGATATGTCGCCATCATAAAAAAACAAAGCGATTGATTTTCCACTTGGCAAGTTGCAGGTGTATGCCTTTCGTGTGTTTAAAGTAAAGTCATTTACCTCCGTCCACCCCGTCACACCGATTTTACGTACTGCTTTTGCTTGGCGAGGTGCCAGTATGGTAAATTTTATTTTGTTGTCGGCAAGAATCTCAAGCGTCTCCGTGTCCACGGCAGTTTCGGCAAGCCACATACCTTCGGGCTTTCGCCTAAAGCGAGATTCAAAATCGCGGATGCCCCACAGCACTTGAGTTTCTTTGTCGCGCTTGTTGGCCAGCGGCATGATCATGTGATTATATACCTGCGCAATGGCAGAGCCATGCCCCCCAAAGTTCGACAGGCTCTCCTTATCGGCTTCCAAGATGGCCTGGTACGTTTCGGTTGAGTATTCCTCCATCCATGAAAGCAAGGTGGGGCCAAAATTGAAACTGATGCGCGAATAATTGTTGATTATGTTTTTTATCACCTGCCTTTCGTCCAAGATGCGTGAGGATGAGTTGGGCTCATAACACTCCGCAGTGATGCGCTCGTTCCAATCGTGATAGGGGTGTGCCGAATCCTGTATCTCAATTACTTCGAGCCATGCATTTTCGCGCGGGGGTTGGTAAAAGTGACCGTGTATGCAAATGTATTTGGTGGGTAGAGGGGTCATTCAGAAATTAATTGACAATGGATGATGGATGTTAGTTACTGGGTACTGGATGCTGGGTACTGAATGCAAGAACAATCATGTGTTGATATCAATACTAAACTCGGCCATCTCTTCTTTCAATTTCAAAACCGAAATACCCAGGGGTGGCAACGAGATGGATACCGAGTAATCTTTGTTATGGAATTTGACCGGTGCCGTGTGAAGCAATCCCTGGTTCAACACACCGCTTCCACCGTACTTTGCGTTATCGGAGTTGAAAATTTCCGTCCATGTTCCCCGCAAGGGTACGCCCACCCGATAGAGTTGGCGTGCCTCTGGTGTGAAGTTGCAAACAACAATGAGTGCATCGGTGCGTTGCTCGCCTTTTCTCATGAATATCATCACGCTGTTTTCGCTGTCGGAATAATCAACCCACTCAAAGCCGCGCTCACTGGACGAAAATTGGTAAAGGGCTGGCTCTGATTTGTAGAATTGATTTAAGTCCTTGATCAATGTTAGCATGGTTTGGTGTGGAGCGTGATCAAGCAGGTGCCAGTTCAAACTTCCATCGTGGTTCCATTCGGATGTCTGGCCAAACTCTGCGCCCATGAACAAAAGTTTTGTGCCGGGATGGGTGAACATGTAACTGAACATCAACCGAAGGTTTGCAAAACGCTTCCACTCATCACCACGCATGCGGCCTATCAACGAGCCTTTGCCATGCACCACTTCATCGTGCGAAAGAGGCAGCATAAAGTTTTCGGTGAACGCATACATGATGCTGAACGTGATTTCATTTTGATGATACTTGCGATGTATGGGATCGAGCTTAAAGTAACTCAACGTATCGTGCATCCATCCCATCATCCACTTTTGGCCAAAGCCCAGGCCGCCCAGGTAAGTAGGTTTTGAAACGCCTGGCCAAGCAGTTGATTCCTCGGCAATGGTGATCACATCAGGAAAATTGGCATAGACTACTTCATTGAATTCTTTTAAAAAGTTGATAGCCTCAATGTTTTCGTTCCCTCCATATTGGTTGGGTATCCACTCTCCTTCTTTGCGCGAATAATCTAAATAAAGCATGGAAGCGACTGCATCCACTCGAAGGCCATCGGCATGGAACAGTTCGAGCCAGAACATGGCGTTGCTGATCAGGAACGACCGTACTTCATTTCTTCCATAGTTATAAATGTAGCTGCTCCAATCGGGGTGAAATCCCAACCGGGGATCGGCATGTTCATACAAGTGCGATCCATCGAACTTAAAGAGCCCATGTGCATCGCCAGGAAAATGCGAAGGCACCCAATCCAAAATCACACCGATGTCGGCCTGATGGAAAGCATCCACCAACTCCATAAATTGCTGGGGTTCGCCAAACCTGCTGGTGGGCGCAAAGTATCCGGTAAGTTGATAGCCCCACGATCCAAAAAATGGATGCTCCATGATGGGGAGAAATTCTACGTGAGTGAAACCACATTCCTTTACATAATCAACAAGCTGTATGGCAAGTTCTTTGTAGCTCAGCGAGCGGTTGCCATCTTCAAAATTTCTTTTCCAACTTCCAATGTGCACTTCATAGACTGAATAGGGCCGCGGTTTTGCCGTTTGCTTTTTACGTTCATGGAGCCACGAACCGTCTTTCCACGTATAGTTGTGATCCCAAATAATGGATGCCGTGTTCGGTGCTACTTCGGCATAGAATGCAAACGGATCTGCTTTCTCCAAATATTCTCCCGTGTTTGAATGAATGGCATACTTGTATGTTTCGCCTTTGCCTATTCCGGGAAAGAAGCCTTCCCAAATTCCGGATTCGTCCCATCGGGGCGAAAGTTTGTGATCGTTGTTGTTCCAATGGTTGAAGTTTCCGATCACCGAAACAGTTCGTGCATTTGGTGCCCACACGGCAAAGTAGGTTCCCGCCTGCTTGCCAAAGGTGGTAATGTGCGCGCCCAACTTTTCGTACAGTTTAAAATGCTTTCCTGATTTGAACAGGTGGATGTCGAAATCCGTAAACAGGCTAAAGCTGTCCATCTCTTCAACCTTGTTTTTTGCGTTTGCTTTTTTGCCCATATCAGTTTTTCTTTTTTTGTTCTTCTTTGGCCAGGAAATATCGGTTCATGTGATAATAAATTCCCCGCAAGGGAATGTTTACCCAGTCGGGCCTTCCGTTGAGTTCATATCCTAATTCATAAATTGCTTTTTCTATCAGGTAGGTGCGTATAAGCACTTCGTCTTGTTCCGAAAGTGTGGTGGCCATGCCCATGCCTTCCATGTACGCACCCAAATAGAAACGGCTTACATAGTGCTGCCATTGCTCGGCCCATTGCTCTAAAAATTCAATGTCTTTCTCTCGGTAATTTTCATTGAGCATGATTTTACCAAAGGCGGCATAGTGAAAGGAGCGCATCATGCCGGCCACATCTTTCATTGGATTTTTTTTCAGCCTGCGCTCGCTGAAGCTAAAGCCAGGCTCTCCCTCAAAATCAATGATGATAAAATCTTTGCCCGTAAACAGCACCTGCCCTAAGTGGTAGTCGCCATGTATCCGTGTCTTCAAGGCGGTGATCGGTGTCTTGAATATTTCGCTGAAACACTCCAGCACCTGATCTTCCATGGCCAATACTTTCCTGGCCAGTTCCTGTGTTTCTATATTCAGTTTATCCATCGACTGCTCCAACAGTTTAAAACGGTCGCGCGTCAGCTTTCTCAAGGTAGAATACAGCGAGCGCTGATAATTTGCGGTAAAGATTTCGGGGGCAAATGCCGGATTTGTTTTGCCGGAGGCAAGGGCCATGTGCATTTCGGCAGTGCGCTGCCCCAGCCGCACCACACGTTCGTAAAATCCCCTTCCAATAAACTCCTGGATCAGTTCGGGCGCGTCTTCAAATTTTATGGAAGCCTTGTTGATCAGCTTTGGAATTTTTTCCTTTTTGGCTTTGGCCATCACGCGCTCGTAAAAGCGGCCCACGGAGTCGATGGTCATCACCCACGAGTCGCCCTGGTTGTCCACTTTCTCTTGCAGCAATCCCAGCACGGTAATGTTGCCATCATTGTCTCTGTATTCGATGCTGCCAGAATATTTGGGCGCATTGCGGAAGCTGGTGTTCTCGGATAGGAACCGTACTATTTCCAGTTCGGGGTTAATCTCTTGCTCTATCTTCCGATAGAATTTAAAGAAATATTTATCGTTGTAAATGATGGCCGTGTTGCTTTGGTCCGCCTTCAGGATTTTGGATTCAACCGTATGCGAATCGAGTTTGCTGAACACACTGCTATTGAATTCCAAGGTTCCATCTTCCTCTTTGATACGAACCTTGCGGTCCATGCTGGTGAACAAGAAATCGCGGAAACTCTTGTCGTAGCTGCTGTCCAAAATAAATCCTGGTTTGCCCTGAATCTCGGCCTTGCCTATTACACTTTGTGCCGTGTACTCGATCTTGTCCATGATGCTATCGGTGGGCACAAAGCACATGGGCAAAAAGTAAAGTTCAGGCAGCCGCTGCACATAGTGAACTTCAATGATGGTAAGGAAATGCATGTCGCCTTCCACTTTTAAAGGAATGGCTTTATGGATGCTCATCTTGCTAATTACCCGCGCCTTGCCACCAAACCACCGGCACTTTTTCATGAACGATGGGAGCACCTTTCGCTCCAAATCCCGCACCTCGTTGTAGTTACCGAACAAGCGCTCCCAGGAAAGATCGCTCTCAAACAAAAACTGTTGGTTGGCGGTACCCAGTGTTTCTTTCTTTTCAGAAGCATCAGCCTGAAACCAAAAATATCCGTATGGGCCTATGGTGATGGAATAGTCTCCGTCTGTTACGCTGTTGAATTTATTCTGACTGAACACTTCGGTGATGTCGCAGTCTTTAAAGGCTTTTAAATCTAATGTGGTGGCCTGCGAAAATTGTGAGAGGTTGGCGACCACGATAATGCTTTGCTTGTTATAACTCCGGCTAAAGCAAAGCACTTTTGAATTGGAACTTTCTATAAAAACAATGTCTCCCCTGCCAAACACCTGCAACCGCTTGCGCATGGCCAGCACATTTTTTGTCCACCACATCAACGATGACGGGTTCTCTTCCTGTGCGGCAACATTTACCGACTCGTAGCGATAAACCGGATCGGAAATAACCGGCAAGTACAGCTTCTGCGGATTGGCCACCGAAAAACCAGCGTTGATGTTCATGTTCCATTGCATGGGTGTGCGCACGCCAAACCGATCGCCCAAATAAATATTGTCGCCCATGCCAATCTCATCGCCATAGTACATTACCGGTGAGCCCGGAAGCGAAAACAAAATGGTGTGCAACAATTCAATTTTCCGCCTGTCGTTGTTGAGCAGCGGTGCCAGCCTTCTTCGTATTCCTACATTGTGCTTGGTGTGCGAGTCGGTAGCGTATGCTTTGAAGAGGTAGTCCTTCTCCTCTTCGGTAACCATTTCAAGGCCTATCTCATCGTGGTTGCGAAGGAACAACGCCCACTGACTGTTGGGCGGTGTGGTAGGTGTCTGTTCTATGATGTCCACGATAGGGTAGCTGTCCTCCGTTCGCAGGCCCAGGAACAACCGCGGCATCAGTGGATAGTGAAAGTTCATGTGGCACTCTTGCCCTTCGCCAAAATATTGGGCGGCATCTTCGGGCCACAGGTTTGCCTCGGCAATCAATATGCGGTCATCATAGTGTTTGTCGATGTGGCTCCTTAACCGTTTAAGAAAAGTATGTGTTTGTGGAAGGTTCTCGCAACTGGTGCCTTCCTCTTCAAATAGAAAAGGCACGGATGCAAGGCGGAAACCATCTACTCCCAACTTCATCCAGAAGTCAACCACTTTTATCATCTCCAACTGCACTTCCGGATTTTCGAAATTCAACTCGGGCTGGTGCCTGTAAAAGCGGTGCCAGAAGTATGCCTTCGCTTCGTTGTCCCACGTCCAGTTGGAAGTTTCATCATCAGAAAACATGACCCGCGCTTCTTTGTATTTGTCTGCTGTTTCGCTAAAGACATAATACTCTTTGTAGCGCGAGCCGGCCCTCGCCTTTCGCGCTTTCTGAAACCACGGGTGTTGATCGGACGTGTGATTGAGTATCAACTCGGTGATCACCCGAATACCTCTGCTGTGCGATTCTTTTAGAAATAACCGAAAGTCCGCAAGCGTTCCGTAGTCGGGATGTATGTCGCAATATTCGGTCACATCAAACCCATCATCTTTTAGGGGCGATGGATAAAATGGCAACAACCAAATGGTGTTGATGCCGAGGTCTTCCAGATAATCGAGCTTTTGTATGAGGCCCGGAAAATCGCCTATGCCATCGCCATTGCTATCATAAAAAGCGCGCACGCTTACTTCATAGATAATAGCATCTTTAAACCAAAGTGGATCTGTATTTTTTGAAGCAACTGCCATAGTTACATGTTGGACGGGTGGATTTCTAACTTAAATATATGAAAGGGCATTTTATTCGGATTGATGTCAACAAAATTCCATTCCTGCGTCCACGTGTAGTGCTCGTTGGTGATCAGGTTGTGAAGCTTGATATTGATTTTATCGCCCAACTTCAATGTTGATTTTGGCAATTGCACATAGCCATTTTGGTTGTTGTTTGGATCGAGGTTTACCACCACCAAAATGATATTCGAAAGATCGTCAGTGGCTTTGAGGTAGGCGATGATCTGATTGTTCTCGATGGCACAAAACTGGGTGTTCCAGGTGGAGTGAAGGGCAGGGTTCTGTTTGCGGATTTTATTAATCATGCTCATGATGTCCGTCATGCGGTTTGTTTTCTTCCAATCGTAATGTCGCACTTCATATTTTTCCGAGTTGTGATATTCTTCTTTGCCTTCCATGGGTGTGTTCTCATAAAACTCATACGATGGCCCATACACTCCATAGTTTGACGACAGCGTGGCAGCCAGCGCGAACCGGAATATAAAACTGTTTTCACCCTGCCGTTGCAAATGGTAAGGAAGTATGTCGGGCGTGTTGGGCCAGAAATTTGGCCTGAAATAATTTCGTGAAGGGCCATCTACAAGTTCATTAATATATTCTGTAATCTCTTGCTTTGAAACACGCCACGTGAAATAGGTATATGACTGAGTGAACCCCACTTTTGCCAATGCCGACATTACTTTGGGCCGCGTGAATGCCTCGGCCAGGAAGATCACATCGGGATAATCTTTTTGTACTTCCGCAATTGCCCATTGCCAAAAATGGAATGGCTTAGTGTGCGGATTATCGATCCGGAAAATAGTAACGCCTTGTTCAATCCAGTAGATGAAAACGGATTTCAATTCCTCCCAAAGTCCTTTCCAATTTTCATTTTCAAAATTGAATGGATATATGTCCTGATATTTTTTTGGCGGATTTTCTGCGTATTGTATCGAGCCATCGGGCCGTTGCTTAAACCATTCAGGATGCTCTTTTACATATGGGTGGTCGGGCGCACATTGAAAGGCAATGTCGAGTGCAATATCAATGTTCAGCTTTTTTGCTTCGGCTACCAATTTTTTAAAATCATCCAATGTGCCAAGCTCAGGCAGTATCGCTTTGTGCCCGCCTTCGTCACTGCCAATGGCCCAGGGCGAACCTGGCTCGCCTTTGGCCGCACGCACATTATTGTTTTTGCCTTTTCGGTTTACTTTTCCGATGGGATGGATGGGCGGAAAGTAGAGCACATCAAAACCCATGGCAGCCACGCGCGGCAACAGCTTGATGCAGTCTTGAAAAGTACCATGCTTGCCAGTGAGCGAAGAAGAGCGGGGAAAAAATTCATACCACGCAGTGAAGTTGGCTTTCTTATGCTCCACTACTATTTCAATTTCTTCATCAAGTTGCGTTTCGTGTTCCCGCAAAGGATATAAGTGCACGATTTTTGAAAAGGCATCGCTCAACACCAAGTCGATGGCAGCGCGGTGGTTTTTTGTGTCTTCCAATTTTTTGGCCAGGTTCAATAGCTCCTTGCTGCTTCCGTTGGCAAGCCGGTTTAAAAAAATAACACCTTCCTGCAACTCCACAGTAACATCCACTTTGGCATCGGCTTTCTTTTTAAAACCATCGAACCAAGTATCGAAGTGGTCGATCCATGCTTTGATGGAAAATTCATAAATACCTTTTTCGCCAACGCGAAAAGTGCCGCTCCATTCGTCATTGAATGTGGGCATCAATTCAACCGAGTTCCATTGCGTGGCTTCCTTTTTCCTGTAAAGCAGCTCGGCCCTTAAGTGGTCGTGGCCATCGCCAAAAATGGAAGCCGTAACGGTTACAGTTTCGCCCACGGTGCGCTTGGCTCGATACAGGCCACCATCCACTGCAGGTTGTACATTTTCAATGATCACTCTTTTCGTTCCGTTGTTCATGAAATAGGATATTGCGTTATCAAGGTAGGATTATTTTAGCACCACAGTGGCATAAGCAGCCAACTTCACTTCACCATCTTTCAATTTTGCTGTTTTGTGCGAATCAAAATCGATGGATTTAAAATCAATAAGGGCATCGCGTAATCTCACCGTGATTTCCACATCCGAAACATTGTGCAATACCAAAAGCCTCTCATTCTCCTTAGCTCGGATGAAACTCACCACCTCCTGAATGCCCAACGGTGCTGGCTCAATGCTTCCATTTGTAAGTGCTTCGCTTGAATTGCGATACCGGATCATACGCTTATAAAAATTATATAGCGAACTGGGATCATCTTTTTGGCGCGACCACGGCACGACTGTTTTGTCGTTGCTGAAGCGTGGCACCTCCCACGTGGTTTGCATTTTGTCTTTCGTTTCAAAATCCCAAATAAAAGGCTCGCGTATATATTCATCGGGCTTCACTCCTACCATTCCTATTTCCTCGCCATAATAAATATATGGTGTGCCCGGCATGGTGAGCAAAATACTGGCGGCCACACGCGCCTTTACAGGATTTGAATCCAATTCATTTAAGATTCTGTTTTGATCGTGATTTTTTAAAAATACGGCATCAATAAACTCATTGGAATTCTTGTTATAGAAATCGCTGATCTCTTTGTATTTGTCAATCAGGTCAATGGTATCTTTGCCTGCCCTTACCACACCAGTGATGGCATAGCCCATATCGAAATTGAAAAGGGCAGGAAGGCCCTTGAGGTAGGGTGCTACATCTTCTGCCTTGCTCCACACCTCACCCACTAAATATACATCGGGTTTTATTTTTTGCATTTCTTCACGGAACCAAACCCAGAACGCGTGGTTGTCGGCAGCGCGCTCAGATGGGAAAATATGCTTGGCAGCATCCAAGCGAAAGCCATCCACGTTCATATCGCCAAGCCAGTACTTACCTATCTCTACAAACTCTTGCTTCACTTTTGGGTTGTCCAGATTCAGATCGGGCATGCCACCCCAAAAGAAACCGTAGTAATGTTCGGAAAGTGTATCGCCATTTATCGGGTGCCACTGTGTAAGATTATCGGAATCCAATGAGATTGTTTTTTTTGAAAGGGACTCGCGAACCGAATCTTTATCGGCCCAAACATAATAATCCCGATAAGGATTGTCTTTGCCTTTGATGGCATTGATAAACCACGGATGCCCCGAACCTGAGTGGTTCACAATCAGATCAACCAAGATGCGTATGCCGCGCTTATGCGCCTCTTCGACTAATTTTTGAAAATCTTCCTGGCTTCCATATTCCGGATCCACTGCTTTGTAGTCGGTGACATCATATTTGTGATAGGTGGGTGATGGCATGATGGGCATGAGCCAAATACCACCCACACCCAAGTCTTTGAGATAATCCAATTTTGAAGTGAGCCCGTTGAAATCGCCAATGCCATCGCCATTGCTATCTGCAAACGAACGAACGAATACTTCGTAGTTTACACCATGTGGCCACTTGGCCACGCTTTCGGGTCGGGTGTTGCAAGAAAGAAAGAATACAAAGAGAAGGGGAATGGTACGTGTAAAAAATTTCAGCATAAATAATTATTTGATTTTAAATATGAAAGATGAATAAGGAAGTATATCGGTTTCAAACGTCCATTCTTTGTCGATGCCAATTTCTGTTCCGCTCCTCAATAAATCGCGACCGATGTAAGCCTCTTGCTCATTAAGCTGAAAAGCCTGCACAACCTCATCCGTCAATTTTAATTTTATGCGTTTTGATTTGATGGCAAAATTAGATACGATAACGAGCCGCTCCTGATCGCGCACACGGGCAAACGCATGCACATCGGCTTGTATGTTTCCAAATGAAAGATTAGAAACAGTGAGGTCGTAATAATCTCCATCGGTGATGGCTTTGTTATTGGCGGCAAGCGTGAGAATGTCACCATAAAACTGGCGCAATTGTTTTTGTTCAACGCTCAGCAACCCTCCGTCAAACTTTCCACCGTTCATCCACTTTTGATGCTCGGGCACACCCCAATAATCATAAATGGTAGTGCGGCCATCGTCATTGCCAAAACCTTCGCTGCCGCTACCTGGTTCACCCACTTCCTGACCAAAATAAATCATGACAGGCCCTTGGTCGATGGTGGCACTGATCACCATGGCGGGAACAGCCTTCCAGGCCTCCTCTGCAAAAAACTGAGAAGCGATCCGTTGCTCATCGTGGTTTTCAAGAAAGTGGAGCATGCGGTGATTAATGCCTTTCAGGTTTTGCTGTATACCATGAATGTCGCTAGTTGTTGATTTATTGTTGACAAGCAAACGCAATGTGTCGTAGAGTTGAACTTTGTCATAAAGGAAATCGAACTTTCCCTGATCGATATAATTTCTGTATTGCGATGGATTATATATCTCTGCAATGAAAATAATTTCTGGGTTCACCACCTTTACCTGTGGAATGGCCCAGCCCCAAAATTCAACAGGCACCATTTCGGCCATGTCGCACCGGAAGCCGTCCACATTTTTGTTGGCCCAAAACACCAGTATATCTTTCATTTTAATCCAGGTGTCGGGTATCGGATCGAAATAAGTCTTACGGTTATTTTGAATGTCAACCCCATAATTCAGCTTTACTGTTTCAAACCAATCGTCAACAGTTGGTGTAGCACTGAACTGGTCGTTGCCAGTGGCCTTGGCTGGATTTTCCTTATAGAGTTTATCTTTTGTTGGAAAAAGATTCTTGCCCAACGGAGTATAACCAACCGGGGGCTGAAAGGTTTGGCCGGGCAGATAATAAAAATTGTTTGATGCCTTGAAAGGAACAGACAAATCATCGGTTGCGCCAAGGTCTTTTACATCCGCAGGTTTTGCATCGCTCTTGTAAGAGCGCGCCACGTGGTTGGGCACAAAGTCGATAATCACTTTTAATTGTTGGGCATGGGTGCGATCGATGAGTTGCTCAAACTCTTGCATGCGGTTTTTAACCGTGGCGGCCAGATCGGGATTTACGTCATAATAATCTTTGATGGCATAAGGCGACCCGGCCCGGCCCTTTACCACATCGGCATCATCCAACGGAATTCCTTCCGATGTATAATCTGTTAACAGCGCATGCTCCAGCACACCGGTAAACCATACGTGGTTTACACCCAACTCTTTTATTCCCTTGAGCGCCACTTCGTTGATGTCGGCAAATTTGCCCACCCCATTTTCTGCGATGGTGCCATACGGTTTGTTCGCATGGGTTTGATTGCCAAAAAGCCGCACCATCATTTGATAAATAATAATTTTTTTTCCTTTGGTTTGGGCCATAGCGGATTCGGGGATTTTCTCTTTTGCAGGTACGCACCCCAGCAGCAACAAGAGCGAAAGTAAGCTAACTTTTTTCATTTTGTTAAGTCACGAGTAAGCAAGAGTTAAAGGTAATTATACTCCATCCAATGCCAAAATTTACAATTTACAATTAATCCTACTTTGTCAAGTTTCATACAATGGGGTTAAAGGAGATCGTCTTTTTTGTTGATTACATAAATGCAAAGCTTGAACTTAAAATTAACCGCAAAGTTTCAATCGAGCCTCACCCTCTCCTCTGGAGAGGGGAACGCTCGATTTCAGTGTTTGTGTAAACGTGACAAAGTAGGATTAACCATTTTCAAAAAGATGAAATAGTATCAATAGACATTAAACCATTACCCCTCCAACTCCAACCTTGCCTCTTCCAAATCCAACTCATATTCAATCTTGCGCATAATTTCATCAGTCACCCTTCCCTCTTTGCGCAAGCGTAAAATCAGTTCGCGTTCCCGCTGGATCAATTCGCGATGGATGCGGTGCAGTTCATTGATTTGCCCGGGTGTCATCCGGTGTTCCGAGTCGTCCTTGCGAATGCGTTGAATGCGTATCTCATATTTTGATTTGATCTGGTTGAGCACTACATCGCTCAATCCCATCGAATAGTTTTCTTCTATTTGTTCAATCACATGCCCGGCCAACTCTACCCGTATTTTCTCCTCTTCCTTAATGTGCTGGTCATCAGATTTTATTCCTAGCCACTCAATCACCTTTCGCAACGTCATTCCTTGCAATACCAGCGTAACAAAAATCACACAAAAAGTAAGAAAGATTATCAAATCGCGATTGGGAAACTCTTTTGTCTCAGACACCATCAGTGGAATGCCCAGCGCAGCAGCCAAGGAAACAATTCCCCTCATGCCCGACCATGCCACCACCGACACACTTCGGATATTTGTTTCAGGCTCCCGCTCGCGGATTGATTTGCTGAGCCATCGCGGCAAGTAGGCACCCGGAAATACCCAGATGATGCGGGCCAGCACAGTGGCCACACTTACCAATGCCCCATAACCAAGCAACATGGACAGCGAGTGTTGCGCGATGTTGGCCAGTATGATTGGCAACTGCAATCCGATCAAAATAAAAATGACCCCATTCAAAATAAATATCATGGTATCCCACACAGAAGCGGCTTGGAGCCTGGTGCGGTTGGAGAAAATCTGCGAAGAGCGGGGACTCAAAAACAGACCTGCCGCCACCACCGACAACACGCCCGAGGCATGAAATCTCTCGGCAAGCAAATAGGCCGCGTAAGGTGCGAGCAACGTAAATGTTGTGTCGGTAGTGGCGTTGTGAGGCGTTATCTTATGTATCCAAAAGAATGCATATCCCACCAAAATACCAACGATGATACCAACCCCTGCCACATAAAAAAAGTTAATGCCCGCAAGCCAAAAAATAAAAGTTCCAGAAGCTGCCGCAGCAATGGCATACCGGTAGGCGATCAGGCCCGTGGCATCGTTCACCAAACTCTCGCCTTCCAAAATAGTGACTATCCTTTTCGGTATTTTCAATCCTTTGGTGGCAGCCGTGGCCGCTACTGCATCGGGAGGAGACACGATCGCGCCAAGCACAAACGACTCGGCCCACCCAAAATCGGGGATGAAATAATGTGCGGCAATGGCAACGATCACCGTGGTAAACAGCACGCACCCAATCGCCAACAACGAAATAGGCCGGATGGCTTGTTTAAAGTCGGGCCACGAAGTGGTCCAAGCGGCTGCATACAATACTGGCGGAAGGAACACCAGAAAAACCAAATCAGGATCGAGCGTTACGTTTGGTAAACCAGGAACCAAGCCGATGGCAATGCCCGCCAGCACCAATAGGATAGGATACGGTATGCGCACCTTGTCCGTAACCTGGGCCAGCGCAGTGACCACCGCCAAAAGAAGTATTACAATGCCAATGTTGGTCATAAAAAATAGCAGCGATAATTAATTGTCAATATCTAAAGTTATTGGCTCATTTTATCC